>JAGRAW010000268.1 GCA_020434415.1 Bdellovibrionales bacterium | reverse complement strand
AGGGTGAGCCAGAGGGAAAAAGGGGAAAGTGGAATAGAAGATCGTCGCGTCTGTCCGACCAAGTACCGTCCATCACATGTTTCGGAAGCTACTGAGCTGAGGCGACGCGGCTGGTTTCGCCGTTCTCGACGAGCGTGACGTCCATCTCGATTTGAACGGTGTCGCCTACGAGCATCCGACCGGCCTCCGTAACGTCATTCCAGCGAAGCCCGTAATCATAGCGGTTCAAGGAACCGGTCGCTTTGAAGCTTGAACGCAACTTTCCTGCCGCAGACCGCTTCGTGCCTTCGTGCACCACTGCCAGTGTGATCGGACGGCTGACCCCTCGAATTGTCAAGTTCCCTTCCATTTCGAACTGTCCATCAGGCTTGCGCACTACTCGAGTGCTATGGAAGGTCATATCGGGGAACTTGACGACGTGGAAGAAGGCATCCTGGAGCAAATGGCTGTCACGATCGTCATTGCCCGTGTAAATACTCTTGACCGGGATCGTGGCCTCTACTTTTGCGTTTGAGAAGTCGGTCTCATCGGGTGTTATTACGGTTCCGTCATAGTCTTCAAAGCGACCCTCTACCTCCATCAGCAGAAGATGTTTCACCTTGAACTGAATCGACGTCCTTCCCGGTGCAATTTTCCAAAGGACTTCGGCAGACGACGGCTTTGCGAAGCTGAGTAATGAGCCTAGCAGACAGACGCTACAAAGTAGGTTTCGGGCTACTGATGGCCGTAAGAGAGCGAGCATACTACCTCCTCAACAACAACATTCGAGCGACGGCAAGCTGGATCTGCTCGCTAAAGTCGAACGAAGCCCACGCCGTGCCACGATGGAGACACGAAGCGGGCGACTCCCGCAGGAGAATGGTGCGGCATTTAACTCATATCACACAAGCTTCAATAGCTGCTTCAGACTATTTTATGAACTGCGGGCAGCTCACGCCATCTGATGCCGAGCAACCTCGTGCCCGGGTGTTGGTGCCCGGGTGTTTGTCAGGGAGAGGAGAAGACAAATTTCCCGAGGAATATCCTCCCTGTAGCCGGGCAGCGCGCGTGGCGACGAGCGCGTGGATAAGCTCTTAGTCACAGGCCATGCAACGGCGAGCTACAGATGGAGCATCCATTCGAGGCGACCACCGAAGTCGAAGTCTTCATCTCGCACAGCCTCCGGCGTCAGGCGCGAATCGCCATAGCTTGTGAAGATATCGAAGCGTAGCACCGAGCGCCGACCGATCGCATGCTGCACCCGAGCGCCGATCGCAGTCGCCCGCTGGCCAGTGTCCTCGGTCGCATGACGATGCCCGAGCTCGACTAGTAAGTGCGTGCGAGTCTCGTTGAAGAACAACTGGTATCCCGCTCCGACGCCCAGCGCGTCGTCTGTGTTGCTAGCAAGTGCAGCACGATACCGACCGATCCCGGCAGCCTCGAAAAGGATGCCGGTCCTCCCCACCGGTCCGCCTGCGGAAGGATCTCGCGATGCGGAGCGGAAGCTCTCGATCGCCCAAAATCCGTTGAGGTAGACGAGATCGTTGGTTGCCGAAACGGTACGCGACGACTCGACGAAAAGGAGCGCGCCATCAGCGGCATGAGGGGTTTCTTCGTCCTCCGCGAGGGACCCGAGAATGCGCACTGTCGTACTGTAGTGCCCCAAGCGTTGAATCGCGCCCACGCCGCCGTGGAAGCTGTTCCCTGTCTCCGTAGATGTAACATAAAGGGCATCCAATTCTACGGTGCTCCAGCGCCAGTCGATATCGTTGGAAATGCCGAATAATTGCGCATCATCATCATCACGCGAGAGGTTTGTGCGATGAAGCTCATTGAACCCCCAAATGACGGCGACCCGGTGGTTCACCGCCCAGCGGGGCTTCAGGTTGAGTTTGCTGATCCCAACCGAATCCACTGAATCGTTCAACAAGATACCGTCTTGGAGCACAAGCGGCTGACGTCCGACTGCCAAGGCGAGGTCGAGGCTGCGAGCGTCCCGTGTATCCAGGAATGGCAGGATTTCTCCGAAATCACCTTCAAAGAAAAACGTCGTCAGGTCGAAGTTGAATTCCTGCTCAAACGACCCCTCTTCTTCTTCAAGCGCCGTGGGTGTTTGAAAAGTGTACCGGGTAAATTGCCCGGACTGATCGAGCGGACGCACACCGAGAAGCACTCGTTCGGTGCCGCTCAGGGCGAGGTTTCCAAACAGGTCGAGCCGGTTAGACCACTCGGTGGTTCTTCCGTCGCTGGTCTCGAAGGTCTGCAGCGCCGTGCGATAAATGCCCCACACCACCAACGATGGGTGCCATACCGCGCCACCGGGAAGTTCCCATCCACGGTCGATTGGGCCGGTGTCGAAGTACGACTCACCGAGCTCGAGCAGGGGGGACGGCCGCTCCGGCAAGCTTTCAACTTGGAGTTCGATTGGAGTGTCGCTGATGCGGCTGGGGTCAGCGTCTTCGCCGTAAGCAATCGACGGGCCGATCGATGTGCAGAAAAGCACGACCATTCCGCCAAAAAGGAGATTTTGTGCGTGGATCATTCGCTCGACGCTCCGGGGCGGAGAGAAACTTTCTGCTCCCACAGAACCTGGTGCCCTGCGACTACAGCGTCGGCAACCGTGCGAGGCGACATCGCATAGTCGAACCCCACGTCAGCAATCGCATGCACAAGGTTCACCGGCACCATGCCGGCTATGAGCTGGATAGTCGCCTCATACGGCGGTGTCCTTCCGAGAAGCAACTCGCCGTCGATGCGGTAAGTTGCTGACCGAGATGCTTTCGGAGGAATAGTTTGACGGTGTTTGCGGGTGCCCCGTGGACGTCCGGCAAAGAGAGCCGCGTGGGTTGGAGGCCTGAGAAATGGCAAAGGTGAAGGCGAATAATTGACATTGAGCACTTGCTCACGATCGCCGCCGCGGATCATTTTGACCACAAATTTTGATTGTAAGCTGAAGAGATCCTCATCAAGCGGAAGGACTCCGTCATGCACATAGCGAGAATGGCTGTCTCGCAAGTCGCCGTTGGGATCTAAATCACCTGAACGATATAGCACATCGCCCATCGCGTCTCGGACCTCGACGCGGAGAAACACCAGGCGTTCAGCGTCGAAACCTGTGGGGACATTGTGGCCGTCCGTCGCATTCTCGACCTCGACGGTGAATTCGATGCCATCACCGGTGGCTTCGACCACTTCAATCGCTCCGAGACGATATCCGTTTTGCAATAACTGCTTGCGCTCGACCGCGACCTTCTGAAGTGTGTCGAGATTGTCTTCAATGATACTGCGTGCACGATAACGTGCTGCAGCTGACTGCCAGCGAGAGGGAAACCTTTCCTCTCCCGTTACCAAATCTTCGAAGTCGTCAGTGCCCCATCCGGCTTCGATATCGAACTGAATCCATTCGCTGAAGGTGGCAAAATCTTCAGCGGCCGGATTATGTGGAAAAACACCAGCGTGGACTATCGAGTAATCCGGCCCCACGAAGCGATGGTTGGCATGGCGTCGCGGTCGTGTCGGCTTTCCTCCGACTAGTGCAGCGGGCATCTCCGCATAGTCCGAGACGCGTCCCGGCTCGGTCCCCATATGGCAGTCTTGGCACGAGGCGCTGTTGCTCGCTGCAGGAGACGACTTGAACTCGCTGAACGCTTCTTCAAGCCGAAATCCATTCGCTCCATTTACATCATGGCAGGTACCGCAGAACCCGGACGTCGTGAGTTGCTCGAATTGAAAGATTTCACTGTGCACCTTCCGTTCCGGTGCGGCGGAACCCAATTCGTACTCCTTACTCGCAAGTACGCGCTCGAGTTCAGCACCACCTTGGGGGCCGTACACAGCGGCAGTGATGTCGCCATGCTCGATGGAAAACCTACCGCTCGACTTTCCTTCGGGCTGCGAGCGTCTATGGCAGGTGACGCAGGTGACCCCTTCCCGAGACACCGCGTGGCGTTCGGCATTAGGAGCGACGATCGGCTCATCGAGGGCCATTCCGACCGGTGTGTGACAGCGAATACAGAAGTCTCCAAGCGTACCGTTGGTCAACTTCAAGAGTTTCGCGTTCATCGCGTTAAAGACAGGGCTCAGCTGAGCATAGGCATGGGGAGAAGAAGCCCATTCCTTATACTGTATCGGATGACAGGACGAACATTCGCGTGCTGACGGAAAGGCGTTCGACTCGAACAGCTCGGCATGAGCGACTGCACCATCAGTCGGATCGTCAGCTCGTGCGATCGACGTCAGATTGACCGTGGTAAGACCAACGAGGAGCAAGAAAAGCGAACGGCTCAATCGCATGGCGATCCATTAGTGTAAGCCGTTGTGCGGTAAGACTCGGACAGGCAGAGCGCAGTACGCCGCGGGCTGACGCTACTCATTTGTGGGTAACCCGATGCTATATATTCATGGCTGACGTGGTGCGCCGCCGGCACTGCCGTGTCTCTGCGGCACGTACTGCCTGGTTCGATGCATTCGGAACGTCATTCGGTGCGAATAGTACGTCTTTTCGTTCAGTTTCTACGGTAAGGTGTAAAGATCCCGACGAACTGTCAAGAGAATATCCGACCTCCGAGGGAGCGACGTCCTGATAGGTCTCATATCGCCTGCCTCCGCCAAGATTGTAGCGAGTACCAATGAAGAAACAAGCAGGGCAGACCCCGGGTCGCTTGACGTTCGTGCAGAAGTATCTGCTGACCGTTGCTACGGTTGGCCTGTCGCTGCTTCTGTACTTTGCCTGGTTTCCCTTACTACTCCTCTTCGCCTCCCTCCTTTGGGGCATTTTTTTGCGCCGGAGCGCGATGAGCGTAATGCAAGCCGTGCCGATTTCATTTCCGGTTGCTCTTTCCGCTCTACTCCTCGTGCTGCTTACCGGCACCGGCTACTTCGCATATTCATTCGGCACGATGTTGGCAGAACAGTTCAACGTATTTGTGCGTGAGCTTGGAGAAGCAGGGCAGCATGTTGCTAGGCGACTCCACCACTACGAATGGGGAAGAGCAGTAGCAGAGGCGACGCCTACGCTGGGTGCAGCGCTAGGCGGGGAAGGATCACTTTTTCCGATGGTGAAGGACGGGCTTACGACGATGATCTCCCTCCTGGTAAGCAGTGTCGTCGTCGCTGTGGGCGGAATTTACTTTGCGATCGACTCAGAGGCCTATCAGGCGGGCCTAGTGAAGTGCATGCCGCACCGCTTCCGAGCTACCGGCGAGAACCTGCTGAACGAACTGGGCGAAACCCTGTGGCAGTGGCTTAAGGGCCGCTTGTTCTCGATGATAGTAGTGGGAGTGCTCAGCGCGATCCTGCTGTTTGCTTTGGATATTCAAGCGCCGATTGCGAATGCAGTATTTGCCTTTCTCTTCAACTTCATCCCGAATTTAGGCCCCTTGATTGCACTTGCGCCACCGGTGTTGTTGGCCGGACTGCATAGCTGGAGCAAAATAGTCTGGGTCATACTGGGGTACAGCGTCCTGCAGCTCATCGAATCGTATCTCCTGACGCCGATTGTACAAAAGCATCAGGTCCGGCTTCGACCCATGGTGATTGTCGGCGCGCAAGTGCTCCTCGGTTCGCTCACCGGACTACTTGGTCTTGCACTCGCCACTCCACTCGTTGCCGGAGTCCATGTGATCGCCAAGCAGCTCTACTTTCCCTCCCGCGCAGCTGATGGTGCTCCAAACGGTCGGCAGCCGCAAACGAACAAATGAGAACGGAACAAGAACAACAAGAACAATTGGGGCGCACTACCGACCGAGGGCCTCGAAAGGCACACACATTATGCGAATTGGGCGCAAGAATCCACATTCATGGTATTCACCGAATCAACGAAGAAGTGATGAACTGCGCCACTAGACAGTCGGCCGTCTGGTACCTCCCACGAATAATGAGATAACGAACAGTGCGAGGAACACGAAAAACAATACTTTGGCGATAGCAGCAGCTCCAGACGCGATTCCGCCAAAACCAAAGAC
>JAGRAW010000267.1 GCA_020434415.1 Bdellovibrionales bacterium | reverse complement strand
CTTCCCTGCATTCGCCGGGCCCACCAGCGCTACGAAACCCGAGCGAAATCCCTGGGGGACGGCGTCCAGGCCCGCGTCGAAACGATCCGGTTGCACTTGTTACGCTGCCTCCGGAAGTTCTTTCTGGGCCGTAGGGCGCTGCTGCTCGGTTTGCTCGACCAGTAACGCCTCGACCAGGAAGATCGTTTGATGCTCGGCAAGAACCGGGACCGGAGCGTCCCACGCCATGCGAGCCAGTGCCTGAGCTGCAGCTTCCTGTTGGGCCGCTTTCTTCGTCGTCCCGCGGCCACGACCGGCGATCTCCCCATCGATAACCACTACGGTCACGAACGTCGGAGCGTGTTCCGGCCCTTCGACCAATTCCAGCAGATAACTCGGCGGCTCGCTACCGGCTGCATGCAGGGCTTCTTGCAGTTCTGTCTTCGGATCGAACGGCGTCACCTCATGGAGGCTGGAGCCGAAGATCCGCTCAATCATCGTGAGCGCCGTCTCGTAGTTCGTATCGCGATACACGGCACCAATTACCGCCTCCATCACGTCAGCCAGTATCGACGGGCGCTCGGCGCCGCCGCTGGAAAGCTCCCCTCGGCCTAGTCGAATGAACGGTCCGATGTCGAGCTTCTTCGCAATCTCCGCAAGCGCCTGGGTATTGACCAAGGCCGCGCGCATTTTTGAGAGTTCACCTTCTCGGGCCTCGGGATGTAGATCGCTGAGCAAGTGCGCCACGCTCAGATCAAGCACCGCGTCGCCCAAAAACTCCAACCGCTCGTAGTCGGCACGCTCTCGAATGTTCAATGCCGAGCGATGAGTAAGAGCGCGAGCAAGCAGGCTCTTGTCGCTGAACGTAATCTCCAGCTTCTCTTCAAGCTCGGCGTAGTCGCTCCGCGGTTCAATCTCGTTTTCGAGCTCGAGCTCGACCGGCGCTATCCCGTCCTTGAAGTTGAGATCGTTCTTGCGCGTGGTCTTCGGCACCATCCGATTCCCCGCGCCACGCGTGTACTCCTTTTTGGGCTTTTGAGATTTCGCACTGGCATAATCGTCCCAAACATCGCGCTGACGATTGGTCGAAGATGAACGTGACTTGCTCTCTGTTCGAGCAGGCGCGCCGACACCGAGTTTTCCGGGCTTGATAACTGACATCGAAATTCTCCTCTCTGCTCGGCCGTCGCCGAACGTAGCGTTTCAGCAAGGCTTCCGTTCCGGAACGGACTCCTCGAACCGGCGTTGGATCCTCCGGTGCACTTTTGAGAAACCGAAGGTTTCGCCAAAAGGACACTGCACCCTTAATAAGGACACTGCATGAGGAGTAGGTAGGAAATAGGTAACCAAAGCGTCACGTGCTTTCGCTACCTCTTGCCTACGACCTCTGAGTAACTCTCCGCCGCCGGAATGCGCCTCCAGTCTAGCACAGCGGCAAAATCACATCACGCACTACGGCCGGGGACGTATCGATGATATGGCCGGTTTGGACCGGGCGGTCGCGACGAAACGCTAATAGCTTGAAATTACGCAACTAAAAGCGGCCCTAGGAAAGGCCTGCAGCCTACCTGGCTTCAAGCAGACCATCCTGCGGATCGCAGCGAACCGCGGTCGCCTCGACCAGGGAGCCCAGGGCAGCAGTCCGCCGAGCACCCTGTCGAGCGACTTTGACCGAGGCGAACTCGCTACTGGTGCCGTAGAGGAACTCCTCGTCGTGTCGCTCTACAATTACTGCAAGGGAGCGTCCGGCGAGCGAGGTATAATACGCCTCGCGTTGCCGCCGTTGAAGTGCCCGCCAGCGAGCCGCTCGCCGTCGTCTCTCGGGCAGCGGCACGGGACCGTCCAACCTGGTGGCCGCGGTGTTGCTTCGTTCCGAATAGGGGAAGACGTGCAGGTAGGCGATCGGCAACTGCAGAAACGTTTCAATCCCCTGCTCGACCTCCTCACGAGTCTCCCCCGGAAAGCCGCAAATGAGGTCGGAGCCGATGCAGACATCGGGCAAGCGTTCAGCGGTAAGCGAGAGAATATCGATTGCCTGCTCAAGATGGTAACGCCGATTCATGCGCTTGAGGGTGCGATCGGTGAATGCTTGCACGCAGATGTGAAGATGGCGACAAAAACGCTCATCCGACGCCATCACGTCAAGCAGCTCTTCCGATACATCATTCGGATCGATGGAGCTCAAGCGGATCCGCAGCGGAACGGCATCGTCTCTCAACTCCTGCAACAACTCTACCAGGGACGAGCCGATGTCTTCACCGTAGCCACCCAAATGGGTCCCGGTGAGCACGATCTCGCGATAGCCGCGCTCGTACAGCGCTCGCACATCCGAGACCACTGCGGCGATGGGACGAGAGCTGAGTCGTCCTCTGGTGTGCGGAATTATGCAGAAGGTGCAAGCGTTCTCACAACCTTCCTGCACCCGCAGGTGATACCGCGCGCGAGTAGCCACTTCACCGATTGTGCTGCCGGGACCGGCAATTTCGGGGGACAAGACATTGAGCAGGGAGATGGAACGGCGTTCGGGCAGCGCCTTTCGCGCACGACGACCTGACGGGTGCACCTCAGCTACCGGTCGAACCTGCGGCTCGCTTACCGCAGGCTCGCCGAGAATTGCCGCAAGCACTTCGCTACGACGCCCGGGACCTACCACACCGGCCTCACCGACCAGGTCGGCTAACCCGGCACCGTCAGACTCCGCCATACACCCTGTTACCACGATTCTCGCGCCGGGCTGTTGCGACTTGATTTTGCGAATAAGCTTCAGCGCCTCACGATCGGCGGAGTTCGTCACGGTGCACGTATTGACCACATACACATCTGCGGCGGCATCCAACTCACACGGCACGGCGCCTCGTTCGACGAGGGCCGCTTGCAAGTCGATAGTGTCCGCGTAATTGCTGCGGCAGCCGTACGTCTGAAACGCAACCCGCAATCGCTCGCTTCGCTCTCCTTGCGTCTCACTCATGACGATCCCTTGTGATGATTCCCCCTCCGAGGACTTGCACCGTCGCATCCGTGTCTTGCGACGAGGCGTAAAATACTGCGGCTTGCCCGGGACTGACTGCGCTCCATTCGTCGAGAAACTCGACTCGCACCAGCTTCGCCGTTATCGGCACTACGCGACAGCGAACCCCGGCATGGCGGTAGCGAAGTTTTGCAACGACTTCAAGTGGTGCTTGCGGTGCAATCCCCGCAATCCAGTTCACGTCATCCACCATAAAAGAGGCCCGCTGGAGTTCCTCTTTCGATCCGACAGTTACCGTATTCTCTTCCGGGTCGATCTGCAGGACGTAGAGTGGATGCGAACTGCTGACGCCGAGCCCGCGTCGTTGACCGACCGTGTACTGATAAATGCCTTCGTGATGGCCGAGTTCGACGCCTTCGCGCGACACTATCTTCCCGCGTCCATGAGCTTCTGCCCGATGACCGGCACGACGCCGAACGAACTCCCCCACGCTCGATGAAACAAAGCAAATATCTTGGCTTTCTCCCTTGTGGGCTACTTTGAAGCCACGCTCAGCGAGATACTGCCGCACCTCCGGCTTGGTCATACCGCCGACAGGAAACAACGTCGTTTGCAGGTCGTGCTGCGTCATGGCGTAGAGAAAATAGCTCTGGTCTTTTCGATCATCTACGGCGGTGAAGAGTCCCAACACCGTCGAGCCGTCAGGCGCCGACACCGGGCGCACTTGCGCGTAGTGCCCTGTCGCAACCCAGCGCGCCTCAAGACCGGCGGCTCTCCGCCGTAACTCGCGAAACTTCACCTTACGGTTGCAGTCGAGGCAGGGGTTCGGCGTCAGACCTCGCAGGTAACTGTCGACGAACGGATCGATGACCGAGGCCCGAAAGGATTCCTCGAAATCGAAGACAAAATATGGAAAGTCACTACGCTCCGCAATCTCCCGGGCATCGTCGAAATCAGCCGGTGCGCAGCACGTTGCCCGAGATTCGCTCCCCCCGTGCTGTCGATAGTCCCAAACCTGCATCGACACACCGATCACGGAGTACCCGGCTTCGTGGAGCATGAGAGCAGCAGCGCAGGAATCGACACCGCCACTCATCGCCACTACAACGCGTTCGCCAATAGTCGGCGTCGGCACGCCGTCCGAGAAAGGTCCTGCTTCAGGCTGCATCGGTCAACTCCTGGGCGCCGGCGCTTCGTAGCTGCCCGACGGTGCGAGCGATGATCGCTCCGGCGGCTTCGACTTCAGTCGACGAAGTGTGCCAGTCGAGGCTGAAGCGTATCACCTCTCGAGCTGCCTGCCCCTGTAGACCGAGCGCGCGAACTGACGGCGAGACGTCTTGTCGGCCGGAAGAACACGCGGACCCCGTCGATGCAGCGACACCATTCAAATCAAGAGCGGCTACGAGGTCATCGCCTCGGCAGCCGGGAAAGCGGACCAGCAGTGTGTTTGAAACACTCGCTTCCGTAGCACCGGATTCCGAAACAGCCTCTGCCTCCGGCGCAGGACCAAGGCGAACGGCATCAGGAATGCGCTCTTGCATCAGCAACCATAAAGCGTCGCGAAGTTTTCGCCTACGAGCGAGGTCTGCATCGAGATCCTGTCGCACGGCGCTTGCAACTGCACCGAAAGCAAGCGCTCCAACTACGTTCTCCGTTCCACCGCGCAATCGCTGCTCCTGCGGTCCGCCACGAATGATGGGCGCCAGCGAATAGCACCTGTCCGCTTTCGTGCTGTAAACGAGCGCGCCGATTCCTGCAGGTGCTCCAAGCTTATGTCCCGAAAAGGCAATCGCGAGGACACCCGCATCAAACAGCTCTCGAACATCAAGATGTGTCTTGCCGACGGCTTGCGTCGCGTCAGAGACGAAGATCGGAGCCATACCCTGCGCAGCAATGAGCCGCGCCGCCTCGGCTACAGGCTGCACGGCGCCTGTCTCGTTATTGGCAGCCATCAACACGACAAGTACGGTATCTTTCCTACAGGCCTCGGCAATCGCTGCGGCGGCGACACGCCCGTCGCTAGCAGGTAGAACGTAGGAAACCTCCCACCCTTGGCGCTCAAGCTCCGCGAGCGGCTCGAGCACCGCCGGGTGCTCGATGGCGGAGGTGACGATGTGCCCGCCTTGAGCGATCGCCTTTGCGCCACCGAGAAAGCCCAGGAGCATCAAGTTGCAGGCCTCGGTGCCTCCCGAGGTGAACACGAGCTCCGCTTCGCCCTGAGTTGAGCCAAGCAACGCCAACACCTCACGGCGCGCCTCGCGAAGCAGCGCCCTTGCCGACCGCCCCAAGCGATGAACGCTTGAAGGATTGGCGAAGGCACCATCGGCAAGTGCCGCGCTCAGCGCCTTGACCGCCTCCGGGCGGAGGCGCGAGGTTGCATTGGCATCAAGGTAAATCACATGACCTTCTTCGGTTTTCGACGAAACACAGAGCTGAAAAGGGAGTTAACCTAGCACAATTGCTAAGGTTTATAAACCAGCCGTACCGACCAGCAATCCTTCCGCGCCGCATCCTAAAGTCTGAGTGAATTCACGCCGATACAATACCCATGAGTGTTGTATCAATGACGCTGGCACCGGCAGTCGCGCCCGCCGCCAGCACAGCAGTAAGCGGTAGCGGCAGCGCCTCTCGCTCGGACGGGAGCGCGACCTCCTCGACCGCACAGGCAGCGCTTGCCTCACAATCTGCAGCCATTGTTACCCTCAGCGCTGACAGCAGAAGCCGAGCAGCCTCGAGCGGCGAAGGCCGCCGTGTCGACGCCGGATTCGAAAAGCAAGAGCCGAAGGGACGACCTGCCGAAAAGCCCCAAGACGGCAACGGTCGCGAAGACTCGCCCCGCACGCTGGACGTCGCAGCATAACACGCATCGTTCCGTCTCCCGAGCTACCGTCGCCCTACCGAGCGCTCGCCCTCGTCATTGCGTAACTGGGTTGCCGCGGTAGGAATAATCACCGCCTCACCATTGTCATTGCGAAGGTGGCTTGCCACGATAGGA
>JAGRAW010000266.1 GCA_020434415.1 Bdellovibrionales bacterium | reverse complement strand
GGCGTTGTGCGGTACGGCGTTCCTCATCCCGCACCGCGAGGCACCGAATCGGTTGTCGTTCCGTTGGCGCCGATTCGGCGATTTATCGAATCAGGCTCCGGAACCGAATTGCCCATCCTTGGACAGGACCCCGGCGAGCCGACCGTGCCCACCATATTTGCTGCCGCGGAGATCACGTTTGATGGAGCGCCCGGCTATCTCTATCTCGTGCTCCATGGCAGCAGGTACCGAATGGCGACACGGACGATTCAAGAGTATCGAATTTTGGCGAATGGCGGATCTGCAATGCTGGCGGTGTTCGCAGGAACCGCTGTATTCGGCGTGTTTGTCTTTCATCTTTTGACGCGTCGTTTCAAGGCATTTGCTGAGGGAGTCGATCGAATAGCGAAAGGGGATTTAGGTGCTCGTCTGGATGCCGCCGGTGATGACGAAATTGCGCAGCTTGCGCGACAAGTAAACGGCATGACCGATGCACTATGCAAAAGTATCGCGGCTGCGGAGCAAAACGATCGCTCCAGACGGGAGCTCCTCGCGAATCTGACTCATGACTTCGCGGCGCCACTGACGGCAATGCAGTCACATCTTTCGATAGCGCTGGCTGACCGGCAATCGACACTCTCAGCCGAAGCGGAAAGCTCGCTCAATGCCGTTTCGCGCAGCTTGGGACGCTTGATCCAGATGTCAGGAGCACTGTTCGAGTTGGCGAAATTCGAAGCCAAGGAAATCGTACCGGACATCATTGCCTTCGATCTGTATGAGCTCGTGTTGGAAGAACTGTTTCCAAAGCTTCAGCCGATTGCAGAGGAACTCGGGCTACAACTGCAGGCCGAGCTACCCACTGATTGCCCGTGGGTGAGAGGAGACGTCGCTCTTATCGAACGCGTACTGAGCAATTTGCTGGAGAATGCCCTGCGATATCACGATAAGCGGGGCGGGTATGTGCGGCTGCAGTTGGTCGTTCGCGGTGAGCAAGCCGATATATCGGTGTCGGATAACGGTAGCGGAATTCCTGAGGCGGAGCTACCGAGGGTATTCGACCGCTTTTACCGTGGTTCGTCCGGAGCGGTAAGGAACGGGACTGGGCTTGGCCTCGCGATAGCTAAAAAAATTGTGGAGGCACATGCGTCCCATATCACGTTGGTAAGCGTACGCGGGGAGGGAAGCACCTTTACGTTCAGCTTACCTCTACAACCTGAACAGCAACCTCACAGCCTCGACGAGACCGCGAGCGCCTGAGAATCGGTCGGCCGTCGGCGCTCGGCTGTTCTCAGCGGACCAGTCGCAACAGAATTCGCGTCGCAGCGTTACGAAACGCTTCTTCGAGCTCCTCGGACTCCTCGACCGGTATAAAGAGGCCTTCCGCGCTACGGTGATCGGCTTGAAGCTCGGCGTAGGTACGGTAGTTGTGGTAGCTGAACTCCGGGTGTACAGGACCTCCGAAATGGCGAGGGACGCGATAGGCCGCTGTGTAGTCGTTCGCTACGCGGCTCAAGAAGACGTCCTTTCGCAGGAACGTCTCGTCGATGTCTTGATACGGTTCGGTAAAAACCGTCGAAGGTTGTCCGAGGCCGATGACGAACACCGTCGCTTTCTGGTTGCGATAGAAATCAGCCATCTCAATCGCACAGTTGTAGTACTGTTCGCGCCAACCGTCGCGAAACGGCGTATCGACGCCATAGTTGTTCCCGTAGGTTGCCGTCGTCTCATAAGGATGGTGGGCCGCCATAGTGGCAATACAGCGATCAAAGACGGCATCGAAGCGCAGTCGATCAGAGGGCGCCTCACCATCGGTGGAAGAACACTCAGGCACACCGTCGGTTACCGGGGAAAGCGTTACACGGTCGATGGGGATTGAGCCGCTGCGGACTAGCGGGGATGGGCCGACCCAGCTACGGTAGCCAGACCCACCGGCGCTGCCATCGGCTTCCACCCACTGGACGCTGTAGTGCAGGTAATCATACTCGCCCATATCTCCCCCATGCGCGGGAAGTTCGCGGGGTGCCGAAAAAAGGAAGCGGCCGGCGGTCGGAGCGCCGTCCGAGAAATACACTACGGCGAGTTCCTCGTTTCGAGCAGGGTCATCGGGGTGTAGTAAGCCGACGCGGCGACCTTCCTCGTAGCTTTGCATGAAGGCGTCACAGACATTCGTACTACTGACTGCCTGGAAGTTGGCCAGCGCACTCTGAAAGCGGTCCCGCTGAAAACCTTGGCGGGCGACATCGCTCTCTCCATCCTCCGGCAGGAAGCGCACGGCTTTCCCTCCGGTCGCATAGTTGTTGTCCGTCGTTCCCACGATATTGAATGGCACCATGCTGATACGATCGATACCGCTGTCGAATTGTTCCACGAAGGTAGTGACAGCGGATTTGAGAAGCTCGATCTTCGTGGGCACTCCCATTCTTTCGGCAACGTCCTCGCAGGAATCCGTTCTTTCCGGGGTCAGGCAAGAACAGTCGCCCCTGCTGGGACAAGCCATCGAACGTGAGACGTCCAAAACGAGGGAGACAGTGGCACTCTCTCGTTCCGCGGTGGCCTGGGCCGCTGCGGCGTTGACAGCGCCGCTACGTCCGACAGACGAAGCCCCTAAAATTTCGAAAGGCACCAAGTGGAGTAGCAGGTAGGGAATGTCAGCCGTCGCCCGGACGGTGAGGCGGAAGCGTTGGGTGCCCCCGTCGCCGGCGGCCGCTGGAAAATAATCGGGTAGAATATTGATATCGGGATCCACCGTGAGGCCATCGGACAGCAGATTCTCGTGCGCAATTTGGCGAGCCCGCGCTTCGATGAAGGTCCGCTGTTCTGCTGCCGACATGCCTTGCACCACATCGTTAAGATGAATAGTCGCCGCGATGCCACCGAGGGCACCGGAGTCGACGGCCTTCTGGAGCGCCAGACGCGCACGAAAAAGGTTACCCGCATCGATGGCTAACCCTGAGACAGCAAGTAGTGCCGCAAGAAGGAAAGCCATCATTACCAGGACTGCTCCGTCCTCTGCTCGGTCCGACCGTCGTCGGGTGCTACATGATTGCAACATCATAGAAGCCTCCCGCTTGTTCTATGCCCGGTAAGAGCATGGTCAGAATAGTGGTGTAGGGAATGAATACTTCGCTGACGATGACGACGCGATTGTCGCAGACGACTCTGCGGTTGAGTTCGCCCGGTTCTCGTTCCTCGGTCGCATCGCTTTCAATGAAGCGAATAGCGGAAGGACGCAGTTCAGCACCCGCGACCGCAATCCGGTCGATTGTGCCGTCGCAGCCGCCATATTCTCCTCGATACCGATAGAGGCTGACCAGCACCACAGTACCCTCGAACAGGTTCCGGCCGAAACCTTCCAGGTCCTGTCGGACCGATTCAAGGCAGCGATTGGCCTTCTGCGCATCGGTTTCGCCTGAGCACATACGGAAGGCGATACTCGAGGTTTCTCGGCTGAGCATCTTCGCTACTTCGAGGTATTTGAATGTGCGGGAGAATTCGAATCCGGCGATCGAGATAAGGAACAGTACAGGCGCGATGATGGCAAACTCGGTTACCGCGGTGCCGCGCGAATCGAGCTCAGCAATAGAGCGGAGCGCTCGAACGATGCTCCTCATAGGCTGTCCCACCGTTCGTTTCGGGCAACAGCGATGCTGCGAATGCGTAGTTCATGAAAAAAAAGAATTCGGGTCGGCCTCAACACTTGCACTTGCACCAACACACCGGGTTGGCCCGCGCCCTCGCGGCAGTGGCTGGGCGGGAGGCAGGAAATCTGGATGTCCTCGGGTGCCACCGGCGCACGAAACCCGCTCGTCAGTTCCTGAAGTCTTTGTCGAATGAAATTTTCATAGAGCGGTGGTGCGCCGTTGTACGGCGGGGCGGCAAACACTGCCGGACCAATCACCGCGTCGCGTAGGACGGTGGTAACAGAGAATTGAACGGCTAGAGCGATGTAGGTGCAGCGGATCAGTTCCAGCGAAGCGATAACCGACAAGAGCAAGATCGGGTAGACGATCGTAGCTTCAACGAGAGTGGCTCCCGCTTCGTCGGAAATAGAATCGCATTTCAAGCTGGGCACGAGTATTTCTCTGGCGACTTAAATCCTGCTTTGCGCAATTGCCATAGATTGGCCGTATAGTAGCAGGTACCATGCTATAAACGGCCGACGAGGCCGTGTCATATCCCACTCCCAAGGTGCTAAAGCGCACTGTTCGGCAATCTACAAGAACCAGATGCTTGTTCAAAGCGTCCGGTTGATTGTACTTTCGCAATGTTTTTATCAGTCCAACGGCGCAAACAGGCAAGCGCAATTGCAGGAAAGGTGGCAGCGGAGAGCGCTAAAGCGGTCGACGCGGCCGTTGCCCCGCCGTAGGGAAGGACAGAGGGCTCCAGGGGAGGAGCCGGCGGGCGCGCCAGTTCTGCTGGCCGGCGGTCCAACCGGGGGAAGTAACGGCGGCTGTCGTACCTGTTCCGGCTAACTCAACAGGAGTTGAATCTGGGGAATCAAGAACTGCTCAGCACGCCGTTTTTCGCAAAACATATCGGCGCCGCTCTGCAGCGCGTCAAACTCCAGTTCAGGCTTTCCCGAGGTAAGCACGATGACGGGCAGGTCAGCGAAACGCCAGTCGTTTCGAATGCGTTGCAGCAACACGTCGCCGCCGATCCACGGCATGAGCAGGTCGCTAATCACGCAGTCGAGCGAAGTCGTCTCAAGTAGGTGCAGTGCGGCTTCGACGCTTGTCGCGACCCGCACCCGGTATCCTGCACGTTCCAGAAAAAGGCGAAATAGCAGCAGTTGCTCCGGATCGTCGTCGACGAGCAGCAGGTCGAAGCGTCTTTTCTTCGGTGTTGTCTTGGGTCGACCGGAAAAGCTCGGCAGTTCGCGTGGTTCGATGAAAGTCGTGATGCTTTCAGAGTGAGTGGTGCGCATTGTCGTCTCTCCTATTGGATGACGCCGGATGTGCGGCGGCATCAGTTCTACCGTGCGTGAGCTTGATTGTCTTTATTTGAGCCAAGAGCTGTGTGGCGAGTGCTTGCGCCTCATCATGCTGAGACTGCATTGCAGCTTGCTCTAAGGCACGAGCCGTATCGGTAATGTCACCGAAGCCGAATAGCTCTGCCGAAATCAACCGATGGGCGACGATGGCGACAGTATCCCAAGCCTCATCCTCAATCGCAGCTACCAAGTCTGCCGATCGGCGAACCAGGGACTGCCGAAACGACTGCTGGACGCGCTTGAATTCTGGATCGTCTGCGGGCAAGACTGCATTTCCGGACGGGTCTGGGCGTGCGGCATCCGGTCGTACCGATGACCCGAGGTAGTGATCGAGTAGGCGGTAAAGCTCGGCTCGCTGAAAGGGCTTGCTCAGATGGGCGTCGCATCCGGCGCTGAAGCAACGACAAATCCGCTCCTTCAAGATAGTCGCGGTCAAGGCGATAATCGGCACTTTCACTCCGGCACGACGGACCTCTTCTGTTGCCTCAAAGCCGTCGACAACCGGCATCTGCATATCCATTAGAATGAGATCGTACGATTCGGTGGTCACTCGACGAACTGCTTCGGCACCGTCGGCTGCGAGCGTAACCTCGAGACCGGTACGGGCCAAAAGGTATTGTAGCAGCGCACGGTTATCCTCACCGTCATCGGCCACCAGCACCCGTCCGGAGAGTTGGGGGACCACGCTCAGCCCCTGGGGGTATGCGTGTGACGAATCCGGGTTGGGATACTGGCGGACAAACGACGCGCTGGATAACGTTCCTGTGGCAATGGCGACGGTGAACGTACTCCCTGACCCGAGTACGCTCTCGCAGGTAAGGTCTCCGCCAAGCAGTTGGGTCAAGCGCCGGGATAGCGCCAGACCTAAACCTGTCCCGCCGAACGTTCGGGTAATGGAGGCATCCGCTTGGGTAAATGGCTCGAAAAGGCGTACCATGTTCTCATGGCTGATGCCGATGCCGGTATCTCGGATAC
>JAGRAW010000265.1 GCA_020434415.1 Bdellovibrionales bacterium | reverse complement strand
AATCACCGACAGGGACATGGCAATTGTCGGCACATTACACCGAAAGGTTCGTGTGCTTTCCCTGGATCAAATCGCAAGACACTGGTGGCCCGATGCAAAGAACCCGCAACAGGCCGCCCGACCGCGATTAGACAAATTAGTCGACGGCGGTTGGATCGTTTGCGTCAGGCCACAAGCCCGTGGCTTACCACCACTTGATGTCCCCGTTGCCACATGGAAACCCGATACCCCGTGTCCAGACTTTAATGCTGTTTCGAGTCATTTGCGCAATCGCTGGACTGCTCCAACCAAGGGAGTGCAAGCGTACGTGCTCGGAAATACTGCCGCCCGATACTTCGGCGCCTCCAAGCGAGGCAAACTGAAATACGACTTTCAAGCGTCCCACGACCTAGGTGTTGCAGAAGTGTATTTGAATCTCCTCGAAACTCGACCTGAAGTCGCACGTCGCTGGATCGGTGAGGACGATCTAGCGCCGTTCCGAAAGCACGAAAAGATTCCCGATGCCGTGATTGCAGACGGTCCGCAATCACGTCCCGAGCTCGTGCTCGAGTTCGGCGGTTCCTACAGCGCTCGTCGCGTTCAAGAATTCCATGAAGACTGCGCCTCCCAACTGCTGCCGTATGAGTTGTGGTAATGAGTAGAAAACGTAGCGCCCGACCACGCCTCGTTGACCGAGACTTTGACATCTTCGAGCACATCATGCGCTATCGGATGACGACGCGTGAGGTCCTACAGCGGCTGTTCTTCACCGACTCCGAACTGAATGCCGTCACCAAAGTCACCTCCCGGCTTGTCGAGCACGGATTCCTGCGACGCTACGAACTGTATCCTTCACGCAGCTACTTTACCCTGGGGCCCGCGTCGAGACACTTTCTGGGCATTCGTCAGAACGCGACTCGCGATCTTGGGCCGATTGCGAAGGCACGTGAGTTCGCGGTGCTCTGCTACTGTTGCCTTTCGGACAAGGTTCGCGAACGACTGACCGTCAGTGAACTCAACACCAAACTGCCAGGCTTCGCGTTGGGGGGCCTCGACAACAGTCACTACTATCTCGACCGCCACGGTGACACGACGCGTCTGACCTACATGCGGGTCGATCTTGGTGGTTCCATCGACCATATTCTGCGCAAGTGCCGCAAGGATGTTGCCGACCGAATGCGCTACGACGTTTTTGACGACCTCATTAGCAATGATCGCTTCGCGCTCGCGATTGTCACTGCTCGGTCCGAGAAAGTCCAAAAAATTCGCGACGCATTGGAACAACAGTTGGACTGGCCCATCGCGTTTCGTATCGAGGCTGTGCCCGAGCTTGTGGAGTTGGTAACGCACCTTTTCGATGATGCATCCTGAAATGGACGAGCGCCCGAGGCGTTGGCACGAGACGCTTCGGCAAAGTGTGGAGAACCCTTTTCAGTCGGACCGACTGAAGTGTGGGCCGATGCGCGCGCTCGAACATCGGACCCGCATCAATTCACCCGCCGATCGTCGGGCACTATGGATTTACTTCGCTTGGCAACTTGGCGTGCGTGTCGCCTTGCTCGTCCTGGGGAAGTTCCTCTCCAACTGGCGATACGGCGTTGGCAACCACTACTTCGCCCTCTTGATCTTCGTTTCCGTCATCTCCTGCGCCCGAGGAGTGCTCTTCGATCGCTCGCCACTCGTTCGCTGGATAACCTATCTCTTGATCTGCCCTCTGCTGGCGGCTCCGGCATTCCTTTTCGATCGGCCGTACTACGACTACGCCCTCGGAATCGCCGCCGTGTGCCTACTCGCTGATCGACTCGCTACGCACCACTTCTACTCTCTGACCCTCACGCTCTTGCCCAGGCGCAAGCAATGGGCTCGCTTGCTTTGGCAGAATCGGCTTCACCTGCTCGACCGAGCAGAGCGGCGAATTGCCTTCTACTTGCTCGCGGTTTCGAGCCCGCTCCTGTTTTACTCCTGGGTGCTCTACGAACGACAGGCTCCCGTGGAGTATATGTACGGAGACGACCTGTTCATTCTCGCGCCAGTTGTCGCGATGAGCCTGGGGCTCGCGTTTCTCCTCGAACCCACCATCAACTTTCTTTATTCACAACCCGTGCTTCATCCCCTTGTCCTCCTCCGGATTACAGGGCGCGTTCTGCTCGACTGGGCAACGTACAACCTGCATAACCGAGCCGTCCCCGGTGTCTTTGTCTCGCCGGCAGGTCCGATTCGACCCCGGCTCCAATTGCTCTTCGGTGCTTTGATTCTCATTGCCGTGCCGAATGCCGAGCTCTCGTTCTACACACGCGTAAACTACCCGCCGGATGAGTCGCCCAGAGCAAACGTTGCGCTATCCAGCTCCTCGGAGATTCACCTGGAGCCGTACCAGAAAGCGCTCCTTGCCAAGATGGACGAACGTGAACGGCGGGAGTTCCTCGCGAACCTTCCCGCTTCGGTTGAAGCGGAGGAGACGGGCCAGTTGCGTGTCTTCCTTGATGTGGACGATCAACGCACCCAGCAAGAAATGAACGAGTTCGACATTCGGGTTTCCTACCTTGCACTGCTTGTAATGTCGTCTCCCATCTCGATACCGATTCTGGCACTGATTCCGGCATTTCTCTTGAGCGCTGGGGTCTTTCTGCTCGGCATCATGCCCGCCATCGCACGGGCCCATTCGGAAGCGCTGGACCGAGGTGCGACGCTTGATCAAACGCTGACACTAGACGCGGCCGCGTGGGAGCAATTCGTGACTCTTCTTCAAAGCTCGCCCGTCGAGCTAGAGAAGAAGAGTTTCTTCTTGGGATTGAATGCCGCGGATGGTTCTCCCGTGACGGTCCCGCGTAGCGTGTTCGAGGAGCACGCACACTTTCTCGGCGACTCAGGTTCGGGAAAAACCGCCCTTGGACTCGCTCCGCTCATCTCCCAGATGATCCGCTCGCAAGACTGCTCGGTAGTCATCATCGACCTGAAGGGCGATGACCCCGCACTGCTTGAGAACGCTCGGCTTGAGGCCGAGCGAGCAGGGCTGCGATTTCGCTGGTTTACCAACGAACTAGGGAAGGCGACTTATGTCTTCAATCCGCTTCTGCAACGTCACCTCGGAGAGCTTTCGCTTTACCAGCGAACCGATCTCCTGACGGCATCCCTCGGACTGCAATATGGAACTGATTACGGCCGCGGCTTCTTTTCTGACGCCAATGCCGAGCTACTCTATCATGCGCTTCGTGCTCGGCCGGAAACAAACTCCTTCGTTGAACTGGCCAACGTTCTCAAACAACGTGAACCGTTCCTAATGGTTAGTAACCAGCTCAAGATGGCGGGTTCTCATCTTGCGGCTATTGTCACCCGCTTGGCATCGACCGAGGCACTGAACACAAGGCCTGGCCCCGACGTCGATCCAGCGCTACTTGAGGCGGCAATCGACATGCGGCAGGCGTTTGAAGAGCCGCAGGTGATTTACTTCCATCTCTCGTCGGCATTAGGCACGGCTACAAGTGCCGAGATTGCGCGAATGGCAATGTTCTCGCTGCTTACTTCCTCGAAGTTTGTCGAAGGCAAGCGGCGTCAAGTGTTTCTGATTGTCGATGAGTTTCAGCGCGCGGTATCCAACAACTTGGAATTGTTCCTGCAGACCGCTCGCAGCATGAACATTGGCGTGATCCTCGCCAACCAGTCATTGAGCGATCTTCGCAAACCTGGCGTCGATATCGTTTCGACGGTCAGGACGAATACCCGATACCGACAGCTCTTCGCCATTGGCGAAATGCACGACCTCCAGGAGGCCGTTTACACGTCGGGAGAGACCTTGCTGCATAGCCGTGGCTGGAGCGAGGCGCTTGGCCTGACTGTGTTGGGCGGTGCTGGAGGAATCAAATCGCTCTCATACTCGGAAGTCGTGTCACCTCGAATACGGGTGAACGATCTACTCCTCGCCTCGGACCATCCTCGGCAGAGCGTCTGTCATGTTCGGCGTGGCGAGGGGCACGCGCAGTTCGGCGGCATGCCCTTTATCCTCGAATCGACGTATCACATTACGCCTCAAGAATATACGACGCGCAAGGAAGCTGAGTGGCCGAAACAGAGTTCTGAAACCTTTACGCCGACTCTGGCGACGACGGACCCCATCGCCTCCCAAACCAAGGGCAGGAAGTCAAAGGACAAATCGTCTGACGGGGGCAAGTCCCCGGTGAAGATTCTCATTGATAGTCTCAATGAACATTACGAGGAACAGAAGGCCGCCAAAGAGAAGACCGCAGATCAATCGCCTTCGACGCCTGAAGAATAGTGTTTCTGTGGAGGTACCCCTTCGATGCCGAAGAATCAAAAGCGTTCGCTAGATACCAAACGAGTTCTGCTCATTGGACTGATTGTAGTCGCGGCATTTCTCGTCTGGGACCGAGCGAGGATGCAGCAACAGCTTTCCAATCCTGCGTATCTGAAGGAGCTGGCCAATAAACTCCAGGCTGATTCCGATACCGGACGCCACGCACAGATGATTCTCGAATCGCGTGCACTTGCCGAGCAGGAGTTTCTCCAGCTACAGGCGCTGATCCGCGAAGCCGACAAGTCGTTCGCTACGCTGAAGGCCGATGTCACCGAGGTAGGGCAGCTGCTGAACGAGCTACTCACAACTGACAAGGGCCGAGGGATAGCGTCCGACCGTGATTTGCTGGAGCAGTTTCAAATGGCTACGGAAGGGTACAGCTTGGACCCTGACGCCATCGCCGCCAACCATCAATCCCTGTCTGCTTTGGCTGTTTCGATCGACGCGGCAATTTCCTCAAGGCTGTTCGAGAAGACGCCTGAGCCTGCGCTGGCTTCGAAAGTGACTGAACTCGCAGAAGTGGCTGCGCAATCGTGCGAGCAGGTAAAGAGCGTGCGTACAAAGATCCAGGCGATCGCGGCAGCGGCGCCAGCTGCATCAGCTGGTCCTGACCTGGCAACCGCGTTAACCGCCTTTCAGCAGGAGCGAGCCGCTCGGGAGGTCGAGATCGCCCAGGTTGCAGCAGCACGTGTCCGAGAAGAGTATCACGACAAGCTCGCGGCTCAAACTGCAATGCACGAACGTGAGCAGCAAGAAGCGGAGCTTGCGAACCGAGCCGCGATCCAAGCGGAGCAACTCAAAGCCGATAAATTGGCAGCAGAAGCAGAGGCTCGTCGAATAGCGGAAGCGGTTGAGGAAGGGAGAATCGCAGAAGCAAAACGAGTTGCCGAACGAGATGCTCAGTTGAAGGCGGAGGCGGCCGAATATGAATACCAGCAGGCGCTGCCGGAGATTGAGCATTACCTCTCTGGGTTCATAACGCCCGGCCACCAACAGCTGAAGAGAAAGCAATGGACCTATACCGACGAGCTCAAGCCATTATCGCTGGGTGAAATTCGAGCGCGGGCGTGCCTGCGTCAAGACGCGACGGGTTACATGTATTTCGGCGCCACAGCTGGTGGCAATGATCGCCCAGGCGGCGCCCTATCTGGCTATAGTGGCGGCGGCGCCGTGCCGCCGGAGCTGATTCCTGCAATCGTCAAAGCCCAGAATTTGATGCTCAAATTCGCCGATAAGCTGGTCGAGCACGGGAAGCTCCTGCCGTGAACTCTCCGCGCACGAAAAAACCCGCCTTATGTTTATCCGCCCGGCAGGAGTGAGGTCGGGCCGTCTTATGTTTTTTTTGCCGACGGCGGAGCAAGGTCCCTTCATTATACGCTCGGCCGAGTGCTCATGGAATCGTCCCCAACGCGTTTTCCAATTCCGGGGCCATGCTGCTTGGCCGGAGCCGTTGGCGGGTTACTCGGCCGCTTAAAGTGCTCGCTTGCCAAGGCCGCTTCAGGGCGACGGCACGGCATCTCATGCTCGCGTTCCGTCCACTCCAGCGGACCCTTCTGAAGACGTTTCGTTTCTTGGGCGGCAGCCGACGTCTCGGCCCATTCAGCATTTGAGCGACAGCTCTTTCCTCTGCACTTCATTCCACCATCGCCTCTTCACGGCGTCCCTTCGGCGGCGGCC
>JAGRAW010000264.1 GCA_020434415.1 Bdellovibrionales bacterium | reverse complement strand
GTCGTCCTGGCTCGCGCCAGCGAGCTACACACCGGTGCGGAAATCGAAGCCGCATTCGTGGAAGCCATGCACCGTGCCTTCACCCAGGATCGCGAACCCACCGAACTGGATCTCGGCGAAGTGCTGTCCGACTCTGTACCGATCGCCGCATCCATGAGCGAATCCATCGAGCGGCTACGCCACTGGTCCCAGGGACGTGCCCGGCACGCCACCCATGCGGACAAACCCGCCAACAGCAAACGCAAGCTCGACCTGTCCTGATCGGCAACGACGACGCGATCAGATGAGACCGCCTTCCCGAATGTTGGGAGGGTGGTCGGGAAAATCCTCCGCTACGCAACGGGTGGATTTTCTTTTAACTGGGAGTTCTCGCAGCCTCGACCTTAATCCTTTCTTGAAGAATCGACATTTTTTTCGCTCACTTCGGAACGGATCGCGTTCTAAGGAAGATATGGAAGAAAATATGCAATATTGGTTCGGGTTTCAGGACGGAATGTTTTCCAATCGAGGCGGAGTAGTTCTGTGCGGCCCCTACGTGAGCCTCGACGCCGCACGGACGGCGCGAGAGGAGATGAAGCAGGAGGGAAATTGCACAGTCGGCGTACCGTTCGTAGCCTCGGATGAGTCAGCCGCGCGGAGTAAACTTGACATTTTCACCCCATGAAGAGCCCATCGGTCGAGAAATGACGTCGAAATTTGATCTCGCGTCCGGCTTAATCTTCATGCTTTGGCTGGATTTCTGACCACTTCGACTGTGAGTATTGACCTGTTCATCCCCGTTGTCCCGCCTGATCACATTCATGCGGCTTTCTCAACCTTGCACGGAAGCGCGAGACCCAGCGAAAAAGCTGTGCTGCAAGAGTGGGCGAAGGGCTTCGAGGACCGGGATGGCAAGTTCGTGAAGGAATTTCAGATGACCCTCGATTCTTCGTTCTGGGAGTTGTATCTCCATAAAGCATTCAAAGAACTGGGTTTTGCCGTCGATTACGGTAAGGTAAGTCCGGATTTCTGCATCGCTGCTCCCGAGCCTCTGATCGTCGAGGCCACGGTCTCCCTGCATGCCGTCGGAGGGGTCCCCATGACGGAGACCGATCCGTTAGAGAAACCGGACGACTTCAACGAGTTCGATCGGCAGGCGATCATCCGCTTGGCGAACAGCATCGATTCCAAAGTGAGGAAGTATCGCGGCTCTTATGCCGCACTCCCGCACGTTGCCGGGAAGCCGTTCGTGATCGCGGTTGCTGCTTTCGACAGACCGCATTTCTATCTGCAAGCGCAGCGGGCGGTCGAGGCGCTGCTCTACCGATCCTACGTCGACGAAGAGCAACACCTCCGCGATCACCCGAAGCTCGATGTGCCGCTCAAGGTGCAGGACCTTCCTTTCGTAAAAAAGGACTCCGGAGCGAAGATCGATCTCGGCCTCTTCTGCGACGATTCGCTACCCGAGGTCAGCGCGATCATCCAGAGCACCTCGGCGACTTGGTCCAAGGTAAGGGCGATGTGCGACGATCCCGACGTCATGATCGAAGCGATCTACGAGGATCGCGTGAATGGGAAAGTAAGGGTTTTCAAAGGGCCGAACGAGAAATACCGGGAGAGTATTCTATCCGGACTTCGCGTTTACCACAATCCCTACGCGGAACTCCCCATCGATCCGACCCTCTTCCGGCGACCCGAGATTTTCCAGGCAACCGCGATCGGACCGGCCGTGATACGGACCGTGGCTGACAGCGGTCACATCCTCGTGAACCGGGTCGCCACATTGTTTCCTGAGGGAACTATGCGTCGGGTTCTGGAAGGTGCCGAATCGGGGAAAAGCTACTGGTACGAGACCAAGTGAGAGCCGAGTGGTTGACCCGCAGGACGCAGCCTCTGTTCCTTACTCAAGGCGCTTGAAATCAGAGCGGATCCACATACCGTAAATGATTACGGTATCCCTGTTTTCCCCTGATGAACTCCGACCTCACCTCAATACAAGAGAAGATCCTCGCTTTCGTCGAGGATTTTTCGGCAGAGTCCGGCTATCCGCCCATCATGCGGGAGATAGCCGAGCACTTCGGAAAGTCGATCTCGACCGTGCAGCAGCACCTCGCGGCATTGGAAAAAAAGGGGTATCTCACCCGTGCGCCGCACAGTCCGCGCTCGCTCCGGGTGACGGCTCCGCGGCACTTGACTGCCTCCGGTCCGACGGTTTCGGTTCCGTTAGTGGGCCGAATCGCTGCGGGGCTGCCAGTCTTCGCCTTGGAACAGGCTGATGAGGTCTTAACTCTGCCGCGATCTCTGTTTCGGGGAGAACGCCTCTTCTCGCTCCGGGTGACAGGCGATAGCATGATCGACGCCGGCATTTTCGATGGTGACATCGCAGTCCTCTCTGCTCGCCCGGAATTCCGCGATGGAGAAATCGCCGCCGTAGTGGTGGACGAAGAAGCGACTCTGAAACGAATTTTCCGCACCGAAGACGGGATCCGGCTCCAATCGGAAAACCCGGAGTATCCCGAACGCTTTGTCGGGTCCGACCAAATCAAGCGCTCTTTCCGGCTCGCCGGAGTCCTCGTAAGCACGATCCGACAATTCTCCTGACAAAATGCCTACGCCCCTCGCCAACGATGATGAACGGCTCGCGGATGCGATCCGGGGGTTTGGCTGTCCACGCGAAGCGTTCGTCTCGTTGAGGAACGAGCAGAAAAAGTCGCCGTCACATGTGCCGTACCTCGACCTTCTCTCAGATCAGGTCCAGGCCGAGGCGAAACGGCTGCCGGACGCGGTGGCCGAGTTCCAGGGGAAACCGGTGATGTATCTTCTCGATTCTCAGGCGGGCGAGCCGGATCCGGAGGTCCGGATCGAACTTCAGCAACGACTCGCCAACCGCGGCGACCATGCCTTCCTCGCCGTGGTGCGTCCCGGCGAACTGGTTCTCTATCCACTCAATCTCGACCGCGAGACGCTGAACAAGAAAGGCGTCGGACGAACCTTCCGGATCGCAGATCCCCGGGCGCCGTTTCTTTTCCACGAGATCGCCTCCGGCACGCTGCCGGAGGTCGAGGGACAAGCCACTGAAGCCGATCCGGTCTTCGAGGAAATCAAGAAGCTTCTCGACAAGGCAGTGGACGAGCTAGTGATCGCGGGCGGACTCGACGGACTGGACGTGCTCTCCATAACTGGACGCGCGCTCTTCTTCCGCTTCCTGATTGATCGCGAAATCGTCACACCTGATTTGATTGAGAAGATTTGCCCGGCTGCAGTTGACGACTCGTCGGAGCAACCTCTACGCCGGGTGTTTTCCTCCGCCGAACGGGCGGCGCAAACTTCGGCTTGGCTCGATGTCACTTTTAACGGTGACCTTCTCCCCCTCATCGATTCCATGCCTCTTGATGCTCCGGTCGAGGAGCGGATCCGATCTTATTTCGAGATATACCGGAAGGCGGGCAAAGAAACAGGCGATGATGTCTTCGATCATCTCGAGGCGATCCTCCGCGGGTGGGAACACATAGAGAACACCGTGCAGCCGCTGCTGAAGGGGATTGACTGGCACCAGCTCAATTTCCGCCACATCCCGATCGGGGTGCTTAGCCAAGTCTATGAAAATTTCAGCCACCGAGTAAACAAGCAGGACTCCACCGACCGCTCGGTCCACTATACGCCGCGCAACCTCGCGAATCTCCTCGTGCAGGAAGCCTTGGCCGGGTTGGAAACCCCGGCACATCAGGCAAAGGTTCTCGATCCTGCCTGTGGCGCGGGCGTGTTTCTGGTCCTAACCCTGCGGGAGCTAGTGCAACGCCGGTGGATGGCCGACAGAGAGCGACTCGGCTCCAGGGCGCGGCGTCCGAGCAAGCAGGTCATCGAGAGCATTCTCCACAATCAGATCCGCGGGTTTGACGTCAGCGAATCCGCGCTGCGTCTCGCGGCACTCGGACTCTACATCACGGTCATCGAGTTGAACGAGATCACGAAGCCACCCTCCGCCCACCATGCGAGCCGTGCCTTACAAGGGTTGGTGCTTTTCGATCAACGAACTGACGAGGAGAAGACAATGGAAGGGTTCGTCCTTGGGAGTCTGGGCGAGGCAGTGGACCGCGACCAGTTCGATGCGCAATTTGATGTTGTTATAGGCAACCCGCCTTGGAGCGTGGTGAACGATCCCAATCGAAAGATAGCGTTGAACGAAACCGGCGAGGCGATCGCGCGACGTGTTCTGATCGAGCGCGGACTCAATGAATTAGCCAAGAGTTATCATAATCCGAGCAATGTGCCGGACATTCCCTTTCTTTGGCGCGCTGCGGAGTGGGCCAAGACTGGGGGAATCGTCGGGTTTGCGTTGGATGCGCGTTTCATTCTGAGGCAGACCGGGACTGGCATGGCTGCTCGGAATGCGTGGTTCAATGCCATGCAAGTGACGGGAATCATGAACGGATCGGACCTAGAAGAGACGGCTGTTTGGAAATACATGAAGATGCCTTGGATTCTGTTGTGGAACAGAAACCGGAAACCTGACATGGAAACTCAAGCATTCCATTTGGCGACGCCCGTTCGTGAAGATGAATTTGCAAAACGAGGAGAGTTTCGTCTCGACTACCTCTCTGCCTATCAGGTCACCGCTCAGTCCGTGATCGACAAGCCATGGTTGTGCAAAGCGTTGACGCTCGGAAGCGCCCTCGATGTGCAGGTGATGGACAAGATGTGCAAAGCAGCGGCCAGGCTTTCGATCGGTAAGATGTGGAGAAATAACGATCTCCCTAGCACGATTGGCCTCGACATCCGACCGTTCAAGCCGGACCCATGCCCCAGCTGGCTGATTGATCTGGAGGTCTTTGATGGAGAATGCGCGGACCTCTTTCGAGATGGTCGCTACCCGACATATCGGGAGCGTCATGGAGAACGAGAACCCAATCGGAAAAGGACTGAAGAGAATTTCCAAGCTCCAATTACATGTTTCCGACGAGGGCCTGGAGAGACTCGACAGACTGCGAAGTCATTCCGACTTTCGTCTCGGATGATGGCGTTCTCGAAGAACTACTTCGGATATTCTGCAAATGGTCATAAAGAGTCCCAACTGCTAACCGCTCTGCTTCACCTTATCGCTCACAGTGAATTGTTTCTTCACTTTTGCTATATGAGGAGTGGGCAGATTGGAGCTTCTAAGAGGATTCTGGACAAGCTCGACATCGATGCCTTCCCCTTTCCCGATCCCGAAACCCTGACCGATGAACAACGTAGTGAAGCACTCCAGCTCGCGGAAATGCTCGACTCTTCCGGCGAGAACGATTGGGAATCCCTCGACGCCTTCGTCGGGAGTCTCTATGGTTTGACGAAGGCCGAGCAGCAGGTCGTCTCGGACACGGTCACCTTCAACGGTCCTTACGCGGTCGTGCGGAAGCGATCCATGCTTCCCGTGCCGCAGGACGAGGCGGAGGCGTTTGTAAAGACTTTCGAGCGCGCTGTGCAACCGTTCTTCAAGGCGGTCGGGCAGAAAGCGAAGGCAACGCTCGTGCCCCGCCTCGATGGCGATTGGCGACAGCCCTGGGCATTCGTCACTCTTCTGCTCGAGGGAGATACCTGGACACCGTCGGACACCCTGATCTCTAGCCTCGTCGCCGAGGCAAGCGCGAGTTCGGCCAGTCGCGTGGTAATGCCGCTACCAGAAGGAGGACTCATACTCGGGGTGCTCAACAAGCGTCGGTTCTGGACCCGGAGCCGCGCCTGCCTCTGCGCCATGCACGTCGCCGAGGAGCATCTTGAGCGCTGTTTTCCTCTCCCCGACCGCGGATGAAGTCCGGATTCTTCACCACCGGCTTCCTCGTTCCCCATCCTCCGATAAAGAAGCGATGGATCGCGGCGGTCGGTCTCGCCCTTGAGGTCGCCTTCAACGCGATCCGAGAAAACGGATTCGACCTCGCCAACGCGGAAGAGGACGACATCACATTCGAGCTGGAAAAAATAAAAAAAAACTGGCTATTGCCCCGGCTTGTCGAGGACCTCGAT
>JAGRAW010000263.1 GCA_020434415.1 Bdellovibrionales bacterium | reverse complement strand
GATTCGTCAAGTCGTAGTCAACCCACTCCGCATCTGCCTGAGCGGGCACAACACTCAGCAGGATGATCAACGCACCTAGAACTTTTGCCGCGTTCTTTTTGAAAACCAGTTTCATGTCTGCAACTCCGATTGTCTGCAAATATCACACGAGCAAGCTTGTGCAGCTTCTGTGCCGTAAAAGTACAAACGGAAGTTCGTGAGAGTTACTCACAGGTCACCCCAAAAGGCTCCCTCGCCCTTTCCTGCGTAATTACGGTGATATGCGAACAACAACCTCGCTTGTTAAACAGGCTTTTTGAGCACGATTACTTTGCAGCAGTCGGCGTTTCTCACAGTTTGATCACGAGCATCTCCCGTCCAACTCCCCTGTAGCTATCGGGAGCGCCAAGCGATTCACTGCCAATGATCTGGTTCAGGTACGGCTGGGGACACGCCGAGCCCACATGGGGTCCTGTAGGCTCAGCGCACTTGTCAAACTTCAGCTCCGTCCAAGCGCTTTGGCGTCAGCGAGAAAGAGAGAGTATCCAGCTCCCGCCCGGGCGGGAGCGGACGCGGTCAATCCACCGCTTGATGTCGGCGCAACTGAACATCTGCGGGAAGCACACTGTCGCTCCCCCATCGCAGTTTGGTCACCCCCGGAGCTCTTCCCGGGAGCACCGAACGCAGTGCGTCGTCCACACTGGAATTGTAGATTAGCCAGCGGAAGTCTGCGCGTGGAACAAAAAGGCCGGGATCCGCTGCCCCATCGCCATCGAAGTCGAAAGCAATCGGTAGGGCGCCGTCGGCTCCCCACTTGAGCACGCCAGTGGGTTCACGCCCTTCCATCCCACGCCAGCGCTTATCAGACGGACGGTAGGCCGTCGGCTCGACCGCACCGTCGCCATCGAAGTCACCTGGCACGGGAATGTCATTCTTGGCTCCAAGGACGACGCTCCACTCGCGGCCGCCTGCTTCTCCGCGACAAGGCAAAGTATGGATCCACCATTTCAATCCGTTGTCGTGCGGACGAACAATCCCCAAGTCGGCACAACCATCGCCATCGTAATCGGCAGGCGCCGGAGTGTCGCCGGGAAGGCCCCATTGCAGGCGTGCACCGAATCCTTCCTGCTCCAGTCCTGCCTTTGCTCGATTGAACTCACCCGCTGAAAAAAGTAGGTGCCAATAACCGACGCTGGGATCGAAGACCGCGATATCCGTTCGTCCGTCGCCGTCGTAGTCCTCGGGCACAGCCTTCATTCTTCCATGCCCCCAGTAGACCTCGAATTCATGGCGCACACGTACTCTGCCGTCAGCGGTAACACTCGATAGCGCTACGTGCCAGTTACCCTTGCGGCTGGACGCGCTGGGATCGAAATCCGGCAGGTAGGTGGCGGCATCGAGCACTCCATCACCATCATAGTCTCCGGCAACCGGTACTCCTCCGGCTGCTCCCGCGCGCCAGCTCAACTCGCCCACCGTTCGCCAACTTTGCTCGGGTGCCTCCAGCAGCAAGGCACGCCACAATGGCGGGCCGTCTGTAACCGGTTCGAAAGTGACAAGTTCGGAACGACCATCTCGATTTACGTCAAAAGGGCGGAGAGTCGGCGTCAACGACGCACTACGCACAGTTAGAATTCCCTCACCGTCCCCGGAAAGCAGAGTGACACGAGTTCCATCGCTGTCCACGTTGCGGCTTGCTCCGATGCCGTTCAGTGACCGCTCATCATAGCGGTTGGTAATTGGATCATAAACGAGCAGCAGTCCGACACCGGCTTTCGACACCGGCTTTTCGGCTGTCTGACGGAACCGCGAATGCTCGTCCATCGGCGTTAGAAAAAGCTGTCGCAGATCACCGGCGGCGGCCAGGCGCCAGTTGCCGAGCAACCTGCCCTCCCACACTCGTTCCGTGCGGTTATCCTCCCGCCAACGGTATACCGACTGGACTCCCTCAGCTTCTGCAAGAAAGACAAGCGTCTGACCTGCCTCATCGCTACGCCAAGCGCTTACCCGACCGGGGGGACTCACCGAAAGATCGACTACGCCCAGCCCTTCCTGCCAGCGGGCAAATTCATCCGCACGCTCCTTGCGAAGCTGCAACAGCACCCGGCTTCCCCCTGCCGCAAACTGCGGTTCACCGACAATTGCGCTCTCTTGCGGTACTGAAACCGTTTCGTTCTGCCACCGCAGAGGCTGATAGTGGGCGGCGCTATGTCGAGCAGGCACTGTCGCTTGCTGAAGCAGACGCACAACGGGCATGATTGCAGCGGCAAGTAGCGTGCACGTCCCCACTATGATCGCTACGGACTCCAATCGACGATAGGTGCTCAGTTTCATTCTGCTCTCTCCGGTAGGCAGAGGCCGCCCAGGATGCTGCCTAAGGCAATCGCTCCATAGAGCGCTAACGCATTGAGATAGGAGCTCCCGGCGCTCAGCAGAACCGGCACTTGCTCGCTCAACCAAAATGCATACAGAAAAACCACACCGTTCAAGGCGACGCCGCAGGCGAACACGAGTCCGGCCCAGGAGCCAAGGCGGTCGACTGCATACGCGGCACCGAGCACTCCGACGAGCAACGCCGGATATGCCCACACATGGTTGAGGGTCGATTGCGGACATGCAAAGGAAACCGCCGCGATGCCTAAAGCGCCGACACAGACCAAGAGGAACCTCCGCAGGGTGGTTCGGGCCTGTTCGCGCGGCGCATTCCGAACGCCAAGAGCCAGGAGAAGACACAGCGGGACGCTGAGCGCGTGGAGAAGCTGGAAGAAGGAAACGTGCGCAATCTTCGCTAGCGCCTGATACGGAGATCGGAAAAGTTCTGCAACGGTCACGCCGCTGTGCCAAGGATCGAAGGGAAACCAGAGGTTGCCCAGACGGGTAAACAGCATTGCTATTGCGTCATTCGCGGCAAGATACTGGCGCACCACGTCAACGAAGCGAAGGTTCTCGATTTGGTCCGCGGTAAGACAAAAGAGATGGAGATACACCAAACGCGCATCGCTTGGCCCGGCAAACGCTTTCTTAAAGACGAACCAGGGGAGCACTAGTGCGAGAAACCCCAAAACGAAGGCAGCAGCCGGCTGGAGATAGCACCTTCGGAGCTCGTGCGCCACAAATCGTCCGGAGGCTGTCGAGCGGATTTCGTCACGGTACGACCGGAGCAGCAGGATGCCAAGCACGCCCACTGCGGGTAGCAGATACAAAAGCGCCATATCGTGTGCGAGTAGCGACCCACCAAAGCAGATACCTGCTGCCAATGCGCTTTTCCACCCCATTCCCCTTGCCGACAGCGCCGCGGCACCCGCGAAAAGTAGATAGGTCATGAAAAGTTTAGGCCATTCGAAAAACAGGTTGATGAAGAAGAACGAGTTTAACGAGAGGGCGAAGAGCGAGAGAAGCGCTACACGACGTCCGAAGATCTGCTCTGCGAAGTTCCAAACAGCATAAGCCGACAGCAGATTCAAAAACACAAGCGAGCAATGGTATACGAAATACGGCGCTGGAGTCGTTCCGAGCCAGTGCTCGGTCTCCCTAATGCCCAGGATCAGCCACATGACTGCAGTGAAAGTTCCCGCCAGCGGTCCTCGACTGGTAGCGCTCCACGTCGGAACAACTTCCAACGCATCGGGGCTGATGCCCTCAGTGAGGTAGCGGGCGAAGTTGTAGCTGATGAGATTGTCGATGGGCAGGCCCGTCATGCGGCGGACTGTTCCACCGGCTAGGTCCGCAAATGTTCCTTCAGGAAACGCGGCCGCTCCAACCAGCAGGGAGTAGTATGCAGTCGCCCACACTACAAAAGGCCCCCCTTTGCTTAACGACACCCCAAGCCCTCCCCGCCGAAGCCATGCGACCAATAGCAGCGCCACCACCAACCGCAGGAGCCAGGCCGCTTGTTCGGGTGAAGTGCCCATCGCCAGCATTGTGCTCAACAATGCGGACATTCCCAGCACGCCAAACGCCGGAACGAGAATTGGTCTCCACGACGCATCGTCGACCAGGCTAGTTGCCAGCATACTGCCCAAGGGGACTATAACGCCCAGCAACAGCACGAGAAGAGCGAGGGATAGGAAAGAAAGTTCAACCATGGAAATTCAGCACAATCGGATTGGTGGAGTGTACAGTCCCCCTCTTCAAGACAAAAGGCGAAGCTTTTTTGGAAACGCGGTTAATCACCCCTAGTTCGATCTGAAATAACGTCTCCAGATGTCCCACTAAACATTTCCTTGGAGGTCTGGTATGTATGTCGATACCGAACCCGATTGTCGCAGCGTTTTAGTGCCCTTTGCTCCTTGGTTGGGTATGGCGCTGCCGGTCGAACAAACCACGGAACGTGCTGTCATGGCCTCGACTTCAATCGAAAATTTCTCGGAAGCTCAGGAGGGGATTGAGGTTCAAAGTCCGTCAGCAGATGTCGATAGAAGTGGCAGTCGACACTGCGTTGAGTAACGTATTTCTCGCTGAATTCTTTCCGTCATGCGTAACGCCATAGCGAAATGTCTTACCGTGGGTTTTTTCCTGATGGCATGGGTCCAGCCGGGCGCTGCTCAGTTGAGCACCACATTCGAGACTGAACTTACTCTTGAACTCTGCCCTGAATACCGCCATGGCGGGGTCGCGATCGATATTCTCTACACTGTGGGCGCCGACCCCACCATGCACGCTGCGGAAGTGCTCGACCAAGAAATCGATATCGAAGAAAACAGCGGCACGTTCCTACTGCGTTTTCCGGCTACTTACGGCGTTCTTGCCTTCAACGTCGAGGCGGTTTGCAGGAGCACCCGGGGCACGAGCGATATTTCGAACGTGCTGAGTGTCTCCAACTGCGACAACCTCGCGCTTTACGACACCGATCAGGACGGCATCATCAACTCGCTCGAGGACACGAATTGCGACAACTTCTTCAGTCCAGGTGATATCAGTAACCCGGATAACGTCGACACTGATGGAGACGGAGTTCGAGACCTCGTCGAAACACTGCAGGGATTCGACCCGACTAATCCCGGCTCGAGCCCTCGCCCGTTCATTTACTCCGGCGGAGTATTCGATGCCGACGGTGACGGCAACGCCAATCCTTACGTTTGGCGCGGAACGTCCGGTCAGTGGTTCGTTCGTGATTTCGCGACACCGGGGAATCACCTAGCTTTTCCCTTCGGCGCCAATGGCGATATTCCGTTTGGCTATGTGCCGGCCGGTCAAGCCTCCAATGTCGGCGTTATTCGCACGATCGGAACCCAATATGTGTGGTTGTTTCGTGGAAGCGGATTCATGAGGCAGAACGGCTCCTCGACCAGAGAGCTCCCATTCGGTCTTTTCGGTGACAACATCGTCCTGGGACCTTGGGAAAATGTCGGCGTGACAAATCCAGCCGTCGCACGTTTGTTCAACAACCAGTGGTCGTTCTTCATCTACCAGTCCGACGGAAGCATTCGAGCTCAAAACTGGGGCGGCAACGGCGACATTCCTAAAGTGCAGGATTACGACGGCGACGGCATCTTCGACATCGCAGTGTTCAGGCCCTCGACACAGCAAACATTCGTCATTCGCTCATCTGACAACGGCGTAGATATCTACAAGTTCGGAACCGGAACAGCAGACCATACCGTACGCGGCGACTACACCGGTGACGGCGTTGACGACATCAGTTTCTGGGAACCCGTCTCTGGACTGTTCACCGTAATGACCAGTGACAACGGCTTCGACGAAACACGAGCCGCAAGAAAGAATTCTCAATTCTATCGCGAACTACAGCTCGGCTTGTTCAACGTCCACTTACCGCTGAACTGGAACTACCAAAACGGGAAGCTGCTATTTACCGTTATCGACCACGGCACCGGACTGCGCTTCTTCCGTCCCGACAACCAGTCAAATCAACCGCCGCAAGCCTTCCAGTGGGGCCTACCCGGCGATCACCAGGGATAGCTCAAGGGCAAGGGAAAGCTCGGACACCCAATAGTAAGGTTCGGAGGAAAGTTCGGACACCCGATTACCCTCCTGCTCCCCCGGTAA
>JAGRAW010000262.1 GCA_020434415.1 Bdellovibrionales bacterium | reverse complement strand
ATCAGCTGTTTGCCTCGGATGGTTTTGCGCCACTGGATAAGACGTTACCGGGTTCGGCGTTACTTTCGATAAGGCAAAGGTGACCCCGTAGCCGCGGCGACCGTTCAGAATCTCTGTATCGTTCTCACGTACAGCTACCGACCCGGAATACCCGCGGCCGGCCAAGGCTCTGACCCACCGCACCGCAGTCTGATTACCATCCAACAGCAGTTTCCGGATGTCGGAATCCGTCTGGAGGACAAGAATAACGGGCCCGTCTGCAAGTGCCTGCCGCTCCAGCACGTTGTTGGCCAGTCTTCGAAGCGCGTTGGACAAAGGTGTTGCTCGCTCGTCCATAGAAACCTCTCTTTCTTTCGAGAAAACAAAAAACTCCCAGCACCGAGGGCATAATGCTCCCCTCGGTGCAGTTACGTTTCTCTCATCTGAGGCGCGAATGGTAAGGAGCTAAGCTGTGTTCGTCGGAGCGAGCTCCGGCGAACACAGCCGGAGCAGTTCCGTTATCGCCTGTCGAGTCCAATTGCAACCAGCGACCGGAGATGGCGGGGAATTGCGGCGCGGCGCGGTAACGGCCTGCCGGAATAATGCCCCAAAACCAATGAGAAATACGCTGCCGTCAGTAATATTTCAGCGGTAGAAGACTGCTTCTGTCGATATACTACTTCGGCGTATCAAGTGGTCGCGCCGCGAATTGATCAACGTCTGGAGTCGCCGAATAGATGGGAGGCCGCACAGCACGGTCAGTATGAGTGAGCGTTCAAGTAACGCCGGAATGGTTCTCGAGCTTCAGGGAGACGGACCTGCAGTAGCCGAGCGCGGATTGACCATCGAAGGAGAGGTCTCCGACGATGGTCTCAAGTTGTTTTTGACCTGTCATCGAGATCTGACCCGCGACACTCCCCCGCTAAGCTATGACGAGCTGAAGGGGCTTCTCGTAGAGCACGTCCCCGCGGAGTTCATCCACGACTCGGTGCTTCAAGAGATTGTCGATTTGGTGAACCGCGATGGAGTTGCTCCCAAACGCCGTGTGGCAAAAGGAACACCGGCTGTGCCTGGGCGTGACGGAAAGCTTCTACTTCTCGTGAAACCCTATCGGCGGAGAAGTGGAGAGCGCGAGCAGGTAGACGCACGGTATGTCCGGTATTTTGATAACATCGAAACCGGCAGTCCAGTTGCTCGTCTCTACGCGCCGACCAATGGTCAACCCGGCATCGATGTGCTCGGGGAAGAGATGAAAGCCGCTTCCGGAAAGCCTGCCGAGGTAAAATTTGACGACTCTCTGCAACTGGTAACGGCAGCATCGCGAGGCTACGACACGCTTGTTGCTACGGTTTCCGGCTATCTCGACACTGAGGGACCCTCGCTTCGAGTGCACAATGAGCTCGTGCTGACCGAGGACATCGACTTTCGTATCGGCGACATCGACTTCATCGGTGCCGTTCGGCTGCGGGGTAGTCTGATGAAGGGATTTCGCATCAAAGCGCGCGGCAACATCGTCATCGAGGGAAACGTGGTAGGTGGAAAGCTCGTAAGCACTGAAGGATCCATCGAAGTGAAAGGGACGGTTACGGGAGACGGAGGGGCTGCAGCACGCATCGACGAGAGTTCTACACTACGATTTTCGCAGCTTCGCGCCGGAGCTGAGGAGGATCAGATCGCTGCGGCCAGAAGCGTTGCACTCCACGTCGTGGAAGGTGTGACCGTTTCTGCCGGGGAAACCATCCGAGTACAACGCGAAGCGCATCATGCGCGCTTTCGTACTCGAGGAGTCCTGGATATGACCGGAGCAAAATTCATTTCGGGAGCCGCGTACGCCGTTTGCGGAATACAAGCTGACGCCATCGGTTCACCGGCAGAAGAAGAAACGGTAGCGTTACATTTGTGTAGTGACGTGGAGTCATCAGCCGAATACCTCGATCTGACCGAGGCGATTAACCGCCACCTACACGCGGAAGCGACCATACGTGTCGTCCTTGGACCATTCGCCGATGATCCAGCCGCAGTTCGCCGACTCGAGCCTGAATATCGTCGAAAGATGGTCGACCTTCACGCCAAGCTGACCAAAGTCAGTGATAGTCGACAACGTCTGGAGGAGGAAAGGACGACTTTACTCGCTACGGCGAAGTACAACTCCGTCATGTGTGTAAATTTCAACAAGAAGATCTTTCGAGGGGTTCGCATTATTGCAGGAGAGCAGCACTACCTCGTCGAAGACACCGCTACGGGGCCGGGTTGCATCGAGTTTGTACCGGCTGAGCAAGGATTTGTGACCGGTCCTACCAAAGCACTCGTGTGCGATCTTGCCGGGACACCGAAGGTGGAGAGGTAGGAAGGAAGGGCAGCATTCACGCGGGCGGGGGTAGCGCGCTTCCTCTCACCCAACGGCGGCCTGTCACCTGCAGGGAAAAACGACAGAGGGGAAAACTATGACGCACGGACCTCATTTTGGACTACTCGACAATCGGTTTTTAGCGCGTAGCGTAGGGCTGCTGGATCCCGGGGCTCCACTGACGATTCGCGAAGATGACTCTCTGGGACGGGCACTGACCGTCTTGCGGGACAACAAGGTCGGCTGTGTTGTCGTGACTGCGGCAAACGGCGAGCTGAAGGGAATTTTTACGGAGCGTGATGTCTTGTTGAAGCTTGATTTCAAGCAGCTCGACGAGACCCGTCCGATAAGGGAGTTCATGACCGCGCACCCACGAACGGTCGAGATGACCGCTCCCATCGCGTTCGTCCTTCAGCTCATGTCCGAGGGGGGATTTCGTCATGTGCCAATAATCGATGAAGAGCGGCTGCCGGTAGGGATTGTATCCGTAAAAGACATTATCGACTACATCGTCAGCAGCGTCACCAAGGACCTGCATTCCTTCGAGTAGTGCGGCAGGAGCCGCGACCCGGCCGTTCGAGATCGCGGCGACCGGGAAACTGTCAAGGGGCTTGTTGGAAAACTCCGTTTTTCAACAAGCCCTTAAGTTGGGGCATCGAGGGTGGTATACTGTAGTAGGTAGATTCTCTCCAGCGGACCTTCTCGTCCGTGGACGAAGAGACTTCGTTTTTACGCGCTCGTGAGAGCGTGCAGGTTCAAATGGTTCGTCGGATACTGTACAGCGTACTCCTCGCATTTTTTGTCCCGATGCTGTCGGGCTGCGATGAGGAGTTTTTGCGAACCTTGACGCCCGAGCAGCGGGCAGTGATGTCTCGCCTCTGGCGAACGAGTGAAGACCCGTCCATCACGGTTATTGATGAGCAACCGCAGCAGAGCCTAAGGGATTCCTTCGCCCGTTCTGACCGGCAAGCAGCTGTTCTGCCGGAGCGTCTATCGGGAGAGGAGGCCACAGGTTTTTCACTGGAAGCCGTTGCAGCGGAAGATTCTTGCAGCAGTCTGCTGGTGGGGCCTCCGCGAGGGCTTTCATGTTTGCATTGCAACCATGATCGAGCGCATCAGCAGGCACTGTTGTTAAGCACCCTTCTCTTCCGCTCCTGCCTCGAGAACGTAGCGCTGAACTATCTTGTGGATGGCACGTTCGGGTTCAACCCCGACCTGATGAAGCAGCAGATTATGCTTCTGACCAGCGGACAACGTCGCCTGTTCGTGTACTTCTACTTGACCAATGGAGCGACGCAGCGCCGATGGTCATCGACCACGATCGACAGTTTCGGTGTTCGCAGTTCCCCCGATACGTTTCGACGCGAGATACTGACCGACGACGAGCTTCGTTATCGGTACCAGGCCCTCATCATGCGTCTATTGCCGGTGCTCCGGTTCGCTCAGGAGCGTGGGGCGGTCATTTCACTGCTTCCGATGTTGGAAGACAATCTGGATCGGGAAAGTTTTGAAGCCGTAGGCGAGCTGACCCTCGAGACGTTGCCTGTTGATCTGCATGTCGCCGTAGGTAGAAGCCCGTGTCCCAATTGTTATGCGGGCAATGATGCATTCATTCCCGAAGGCTATTTTTTCGAACGTCATACTGCTTCTCCCTACATCGACCATCGGAACGGGGTTGTATCGAACGACGGTACGACCTACCGATTTCAGGGTGGTGCTGGGGTGGCGAGTCTGGCTGATTTGCGGTCCGTTCGAGATGCGGCCAGCGCTACGGATAATGCGTTCCTGCTGTGGAGTGCCTCACGGCAGGGACTGCCGGACCAGATGAATCGAACGTTCCTGCACCCGGATGAACGCGAGTACGAGCTACCTTCTCTCGCTGAACGCCACGCAATTCTGCAGTTCCTGCGCGAGGGCTACTCGACTAGCAATCGCTAGCAGACCTCGAGCCAAAAGAGCGGGAAGCGACAAGGCGCGAACCATGAAGTTCCCGAAGGCTCCTGACTACCGAAACTACAGCTAAAAAAATTATATCCGGGAAAAAAGACGGCAGAAAAATTACAAGGACCCGATGCCATACAGCGTCCACTCGACGCCGGAGTCGGCTTGTTTCGTCAGTAGTAATTCCCAGCCAGGTGCGGGAGACGACTGACCGCCTTGGCTGAAGAGCGAGAGCTCCTCGCCCTTCCGGGTACGGACACGATCGACACCTGCTCGGCGGTCGTCCCAACTTGTGGGCCTTAGACCGGGACCGTAGCGGCTTTCCAGCACCTCAGTAACTACGATACGACGGGGTAGCTTCTCGACTGAACTCATCGGCGGGCACGATCTACTTACTTGGTTTGATAACGCGAGACACCTACTGCGGACAGCCGCAATCCCTATTCCGGGTCGAACGTTTCCTCAACAACCGCACCGAAATATGGCGTCGGTCCTTGGCTTACGTCTCGCATCATGTCTGCTGCTTCACGGGTATCGACTATCGACCATTGGAAGCGAGGAACACCCGTCGGGCTGGCCTCCAAAATACGGCGGACCACCAAATAGGAATCTTCAGCTACCGTGTCCATCTTGTTCACGAGCCGATAGATATTAACTTGGAATTTGCGTCCGTTGGCCGTACGTTGCGCTTTCTTTCGCAGCTCCTCTTTGTCTTCGGAAAGAATCCATTCGTTGGTCTGCAATCCGGGGCAGACAAAGATTTCCTTTCCGTTATCGATAGCACGAGCCAAATCTTCTAAATAATCGATGGACATGAGAATGAACCCCTACCAGCTCCCTACACTCACGGTACCAGTCAGCACTGCCCGCGAGATAATGTTACTTCAGCACTCGGACAAGAAACTCTTAACAGTTTCTAACTAAGACGCAAGTGAGCAAACATTGATGCGATCCAGATCGGCGCACTACGACGCGTTAGTCGATCTCGCTCGTATCGTGGCCGTTCGCTCCAATATCTTCCCCGTTGAGCCTCTCTCGAAGCTCTTTACCGACTTTGAAAGCAGGTAAGCGCTTTGGACTCACCCAAATCTTGTCGCCGGTCTTGGGGTTGCGGCCCCAATAGCTTTCGTAGTCCTTTACCACAAAGCTTCCGAACCCTCTGATTTCTATTCTTCGGCCTTGGGTCAACGCGAGGCGCATCTGTTCGAACATCAAATTGACGACATCTTCCGCTTGAAGATGTCCCAAGTCTGTTCGCTGCGCTAGCCGTTCGATCAGCTCTGACTTGTTCATGACTAAGGCAAAACCCTTTCAACTGAGTATTTTTAAACGAATAGAATACGACCCGGATCTTTAGCTGACATCGCACTCCTCAGTAGTAGTACGCGTCAGGATCACTACGTGCCAGGATCAATACGTAAACGCCTGACACAACCGCGACCGCTGAAACTTCGCTCTCTGCCACCACCGCATCCCGTCAGTTGGCGCTTGCCTTCCGACATTCGACCGTTCATTACGGTCTTCTTGAGCACTTCAAAAATACTTCTAATTCGATGACTTCCACCGTTTTCGAGATTCCGGCTTCCCGCGCTTGCGCTCCCGTTTCTGCAACAGCGGAACAGACAGTCTCCCACCAGGATGAAAATACCCCTGACAGGATTCGAACCTGTGACCCCAGGTTTAGGAAACCTGTGCTCTATCCTGCTGAGCTACAGGGGCGCCTGCTGA
>JAGRAW010000261.1 GCA_020434415.1 Bdellovibrionales bacterium | reverse complement strand
GGCGGGGTTGAAGAGCGTGACTTCTGCGCCAAATACGCTCTATGCAAGACGGAAGAATAAGGAGGGAGCTAGAGAAGCCGCCCGATCAAATCCCATTGGGGCCTCAAAATTTGAGGGGATCCACCGTTGGGCAGTGACTTGTGAGGTCACAGCATTCCAGAAACCTTACCGAGCAACGTGCTCGTTCGGTCTCTAGTTTGTTTGATCGATCAGTATCTCGCTCACTCGGAAAAACATAGCTGGGCGTATGAACTACGCACAGTAATGTCGGTAGTAAGGATAAATCCAAACTACTTTTTTTCCGAGTGGTACATAAGGTGTCATTTTACAAACACCCCCACTGAACGACCGTACGCATCGGACTATTTTGGCGAACCAAAAAAGCCACGCTGCGAGCTGCCGACCTCGTAGTCCCCCCAATGTTTTCTTCAGCGTTGCAGGATGATCCAATCCTACGCCGCTTCAGAACCTGTGACTATTTTTTTGCACAGGCCCCCGAGGTGCTCGGTATGGGTACTTCCTAGGATCGTCTCGAGTAATCAGACACATCCAAGAGTTTTCACCACGCCGTTCACCACACGAGTCCAGCTTTGAGCTACACCGATACGCTATTTAGTCATCACTCACATGATTTTGGATAGGGTACCGGCTCAGTAGTTCGCCACTGAAAGAGAAACTCTCATAGCCCGAGATTGGACTATGAAAGTTTCTCTTTCAGACGGCGCTTCAAACCAACAAACTTTGGGTTACTGGCCGAAGAAAACGGACGAGACTTCAAGCAAACCTTTCAAAAAACCAAACTTCTCTGCTCCTGACGCAAACGAAGAGCTTTCGCCTTCATCAGGAGTAGGGCACTTAACGCCAAACCAGGCTTATATTTCTAAAATTTCAAGGAGCGAAAGACCGAAAAACGGGGATGATCACGTTATTCTTGTGACGCAAATATGGTTGCAAAAAAACAGTCGCACGACCGAAACCGTGTAGATTCACCACATAATGCTGTTATATTGGAGGTCCCGTGCCTGAAGCGCAGAACCCGAGCAAAAGCAACGGCGGCCCATTCTTGAGCATAATACCGTTCTAAGCAATAAAGGCAAATCTCCTCCTGGAGTAGCTGAAGCCCGATCTTTGACCCTTACATACATGAGTTTAGGGACCCTTACAGGTTACTAGACCCTCGGTTGGCAGCAGCCCTGGGATCGTCTCCTTGGAATCTACTGTTGTCATCAACCCACCCCGTTTTCCCTGAGCCTGCGCCTAAGTCTTAGGCTTCGCAGCCCGACTTTAGCCTGAGTTCTAGGAAAGGAGTCAGTATGCCAAACGATGGCAAACCAAGAGGTGTCAAGCCTAAAGGCGGCCCCTCCGCCGCCAACGCGGCAGCAAATGGAGCCGCTTCGGCTCCGGCCGGATCTTCGAGACCGGTAGTGGTGATGAGCGCTTCGAAGGCGAAGTCTACGTCCACCACGTCGCCAAAGCCGAAAGGCGAGAAGCCGGCGGCCAAGAAGGCTACCAAGAAAAAGAAATCGGTCAGCACTCCCGCCCCAAAGGGCCCGCTGGCTCTAGATGACCGTTTTAAGGACATGGCCGCAGCCTTATATTTCTGGGAGGCCGCGCCCAAGGACGGGTCGAGCCACCAACGCTTGAGACAAGCTGCGTTGGATGAAAAAAGAAGTAGCGGGGAAATCGCAACCTTACTGGGTTGCGACCATGACAAACTCGCTTCCTTCCTCGACCAGCGATGGAACGAGTGGGCAAGGCCGGGAAAGGATGCCGATCAGGCCAAGTGCTCCCCGGCCGAGCAACTAGCCCAGATAAAAAACGCGCTAAAAAGCAAGTGCCCGGAAACGCTGATTGCGCAAGCAATCAGCGAAGCTGCTGCCGCTGCACCCGCCCCGGCTTCGCCAGCGGCACCGGCACCGGCTACCGCTGCACCCGCCCCGGCTCCCGCTCCGGCTCCGGCTCCGGCGAGCGCCTTAGGCGCCCAGATTGTCGCTGCCGCGATAATTCTGGGCGCCACGATCATCGTCGCGGCTCTCCTGCTTCGATGATCGTGGGTGTGGTTAGGACTGCCTTTCCAGGTAACGACATAGCGTCTTATGTCGCCCTGAGAACCAAGGCAGTCGCCACGGTTATCAGGGTCCCTAGCTCCACCCATTTAAATTGTAATGGGTTCCTCTCAGATGAGTAGAGGCTGATGATTTGTACCTGGCAGTTGCCAGTACGCCACTGTCAGGTGCAGACGCTCAACAAAATGTTTTTATTAGTTTGGTAGAACTGACATTTGAATTCGAGGACCCGTCGTCACCCGAAATTGCGCCGCAGCGGTTTCGAGTGGCGATGGGGCTTCGAGAGGTCATACGACCTGCTCCATCCCCGTTAACGCTCGAAAGGGTGTTGACGTCATGTGATGAAAGTCCGTTGTGGACTTTCGCTTTTCCGGTCTCGCTGAGACCAGAGCCTGGTTTGGGCTTCGGCCCGAAGGAGAACTCAATGTCAATTCCTATCCGTCCCGCAACTGTCCTGCAAACCGTCGACGGCCGAGCATACTTGGCCGTCTCCTCTGTCGAGGAAGGCGATTTTTTTCATGGTGCGGGTGTCCGCATCGACGACTTGGCGAGCGGAGCCCGTCAACTCGACTATGGCGCGAGGATACATGCTGCCGGAGCCCCAGAGGGGTTCACGGCAGTTATCGACGGTGTCGACTGCGTCGTCGTCACCAGGGCATTCAAGATCAGCGGCGAAGTCCACTTCGTCACCGATCCCGAAGACCTTTCGAGCGTGGATGAGGTAACAAGCCTCATCCGCCGATTCGAGTTGATTCAACTTTGGTCCGCCGACGACGACGGAAACCTGTTGAATCCGCTAAGCGGGTTTTCAGTGCGGACCTCAAATTTCGGCAAGGAGCCCAAACCGAAGGAGTTTCCGGAATTTCGGACGCTTGCCCCGGCAATCGCCTGGGACGACCTTCCCAAAGTGGGACGGAGTCCGCGCCGAAGGGTCACGTTCCATTGGCTTGGGACGGGACTATACCTTTGGTTGGTGCCAACCACCCGCGAGAATGCGAACGATAGCGAGCGCGAAGCGATGGGAAGGCTAGTTCGGTTTGACGCCCTTTCCGCAAACGCATCCCTGTCATTCGACCGAAAGATGCGGCGCGGCGAATCCGCTCCTGGCCGATACTCGTTTACACGAATCTCCTCGAGAGAGGGTTTCGTCTTTCGTTTACTCGGCAAGCGTGGCCCCGTGTTTTGTAATGACGATGGAAGCGTCATTACAGACGCGGACGGCCAGGCCTGCGACACCGTGACATTCGGCGAGGTGCCAGGCGAAGCCAATGTGGTTGATCCGGACTCCGTCGCCTACCTCCGCTGGGACAATCCGGGGACAGCGAAGAAAGAAGCCCGACAAGGAGTCAGGATCAAAATCGGATCCACTGCGGCGAAAGGCGAATCGAAAGACCCCGTCGAAGCGGCCAAGGCGGTAGTCCGCGGTGCTGAAGTGACGACCAATTCCGCTGAGGAAACTCGGACGGAAGCGGAAGCCACCCGAGCTGAGGGCCACGGTGCTGAAGTGACGACCGATTCTGCCGAGGAAACTCAGACGGAAGCGGAAGCCGCCCGAGCTGAGGGCCACGGTGCTGAAGTGACGACCGATACCGCTGAGGAAACTCAGTCGGAAGCCGGGCCGGTCACCGAAGCCTAACCGCCGGAATCGAGAGGTGTAAGGCATCGCTGGACTTGTAACCCCCAGCGATGCCGAACACTGCTCTGCCAAACACTAATCCACAACATGCGGTTTTTTACCGGTATCGTTGAGCGTTTGTGCCAGAGTTTCTTCGTCGCCGATCCTGTTAGGCAACATTGAAAGCAGCAAAAGGATGCTCAGCGACTAGTGAGCCGGGCCGGCAGATTCCGTTTCGGCCTGCATCCTCACCCCAGTAGCTGCGCCACGAAAGCATTCAACCGTTCAGCCGCAGTGGGAGTTCGTCCTGCGGTGTTGATACCGCGGCGTTCGAGAGCTTCTCGTAGCTTCTCAGCATCGCGTCCTTCGAACGGACGGAAATCCAGGTTGGACTTGAGAAAATCAGGAAGGTCAGCCGCAAGGCTTTCCTCTTTCTTGTCGGCCAGCGCCGGGGCACTCAAGCCGGATTGTGCACTGTCGCCTCCCCGATCGGTGCCAAAGCGCAGCCGCTGCTCGGCGAACAGCTTCTCCGTTTCCCCGACGAACATGAACAAGTTCTCGTACTTGCGTTCGTATCCGGCGGAGCTTAAGCCTACCGTCCAGCGGAAGTCGAGCGCTTGTTCCCAACGCTGCCCGATCGAATATACTTGCTCAGTATACTGTGCGTAGAGTTCCGGAGCCCGTTCGCGGGCGACCGTGAGCAGCAATTCTCCCCGGCTTCGTGCGACGCGAACAAACTGCACCTCCGCACGCTCGAGTGCCTCCGTCACAGGCTTTTCGAGAGCATCAATTCGTGCCAACGCTCGTTCTTTGCGCTCTTGTGGAATATCGGCAGCATTGATTTTCTCTCGCAGTCGTTGACGAAAGTCGGTGCCGCTATCCTGCAGGACATCGAGTGCATTTTTTGAGCACTCTTCGCATTCTTGGATCGAGGCCAAAAGCTCCCGAAAGTCTATTTTCCCCTGCTGAAATGCTTCGACTTTTTCCTTCAGCTCTTGATGGACCTTGCCGTGTCGTTGAGCTTCCGCTGCAACTTCCGCGATTCCTTGCGCGAGCTCTTTGTCATCAGCGGGGACGACGCCTTGCGCTTTCAGAACAGCCGCTTGTTCTTGGAAGGCCGAAACGCGCAGCTTGAACGCTTCGTCAATTGAGTCTCTGAGCTGAGTTAGTTCACCGATAGTCGCATTGAGCTTCTCCCGCTCGGCTTCCGTCAGTTCACCGGACTGCAGGCGTGTAGTCTTCTGCGTAAGCTGAGCTTCCAATTCGGTAAGGAGCTTCGTGTGCTGACTTGCCAGCTCCTCCTTGGTGACCTTGGGCTGAGCACTTTCCGAAGAACCGAAGCCAAGAGTCGATGTCAGCCAGGATGTTCCGCGCTTGACCAAATCAACAAGCTCCGCCGAGTAGGACTTCTCGGCTACTTCGTTGGGCGCTTCCGAAGACCCGAAAAAATACGCGCTGACGGAAGCGGCAGTTGCCTTCAAACGTTCGAGAATGCTCGGCGGTTCCGCCGCAGGAACTTGCTGGGGCTGCGCACTTGGAATGGTCTGGGCACCGGGCACGGTCTGAGCACTTGGTCGGGCCTGCGCAGTTGGTAGGGCCTGTGGCTCCGGGGAAGGCGTTGCCGCGGGCACTGTCGAGGACCCCCCGGACTGGAGAAACGACTCCTTGATTTCCTTGAGCTGGTCGCTCGCAAAGGTCAGGTACTTCGATACCGTCTCCATACTGACGGAGGCGGAGGAATCCGCCTGCTGCGGCTGATTCTCTGCCGGTCGCTCAGTATCGGTAGCTAAATGCGCCATCGGGCTCTACTTTCCGGCGTCGATGTGACTCGTTGCTGGGGCTCCAGGCACCCCAGATCTTATACTTTTCCCCACATGTTGGTAGTGCGCCGATCGCCCGCGGACGTGCCCTTTAAAGGGCATGTCTAAGAACAAAAGTTTTTTGGCAGGCCCTTAAACCGATTGGCTTACTTCCGGGGGCATACCCGCGACGCGGATGGGAAGCCCTCGATTCACCCCGGGAAGCATCGCGCGTGGCAGGGATAACGTGCAGTTCCCTGAAAAAACTGTAGAATCCAACCATGGCAGAAAGAGATTTCAAAGACCTCCTGCGGTCCGTCCGGTGTTGGGATGCGGACGTGGAGCGTTTCTATCAGGAGAACAAGCAGCCGATCGTCGACTGTGCGCTGCAGAATAAAGACGAGCTCACAGCGCTGTGCGAATGGATTGAGCAGGAGCAGATCAAGTCTTATTTGGAGGTCGGCTGTTGGACCGGGCGGATGGTCAACGCCTTGCAAGAACTGTTTCGCTTCACCCCCTGTGCCGCTTGCGACCTGGGCATCGCGCGT
>JAGRAW010000260.1 GCA_020434415.1 Bdellovibrionales bacterium | reverse complement strand
GTACTTGCGCCGCATCCTGGGGCAGCCTGAACCGGCCCGCGGCGGTAACGGCGTGTGTAGTCGAGCCGGTCCGATAGAACACAATTGGAATATGTGCGTCTGCGACCAAACGCTGGGCGACTTGACTTTTCTCGTCCTCGCTCAAGGTTTTCTCACAATACACATGTGCGAGCGGACCCATGGCAGAAATGCGAATGCTACCTGCCAACGATCCCTCAGGGTTTCGCGGTCTAGGAAAGAGACGAAACAGTCGGTCTGCGCCGAGCCATGTCATGCGCTGTAGTTGCACGCCGCTGGAATGCTCGGCACGCTTCTCCGCCGGGCGAAGGTCACCGAATACCCGTCGCACCGGCTGAAAGACGGTTTCTCCATACAAATCTTCGTACGGTATGTTGGCCTCTTGCCCGTGATCCGAGTACACCCAGATGTCATACCGGCGATACGGCGAGCGGGCTGCAGCACGCCAAATGCGCTTGATACAGCCGTCGATGCCCTTCAGCGTCCAGTAGGCGAATTGGGAGCCGGGCCCGCGATGGTGCGCCTGCTCATCGTACCCGAGGTAGTTCAGGTGGATGATTGGAAGCCCGCGGTGAACATCGATAATCGCACCGGAAGTTATCGCTTCCCGAAGCAAGATGCAGATTGCGACGCGAGCCGGGACAAAAGCTATTTCGTACCATAGATTCTTTCCGTCCAGGGCTCCACGGATACAATCGCCAAATGCCAGCACCAATTCGACCAGCACAAGCACGATACACCGGAGCACAGTGGTCCCGTGCCAGAGCACGACGCCGAGCAACTGTCGAGGACTGACTGCTCGCAGGAGCTCGTGTACCCCCATGGCCGCCGAGCAAAAACTGGCCTCAGCTGCGCCACCAGTGTAGATGTTCGAATAGGCGCTACCTTCGCTGAGCAGCGGTTCTGTCTGACTTGCCAGGACGGTTTCAAGCTGCCGTGCCGCAGTCGGATCGAACATTCTCGTTTCCGCTGAATCGTCCGGCTGGAAGAAAGCGAAGGACGGCACCGCAGCACGCTTTCCGTAGAACAGTTCCGCTTGTGCGGCTGGTGTCGTTGATGGCACGCCCGAATACACGCTCTGTACTCGATACTGCTCTCTGCGAAGCAGTCGACGTAAGAACGGCAGCTTCCCACCGGCGAGCGCCGTATTGAAGTGGTGGCGCGCTAGGCCGTCAATTTGGATTAGAATCAGACCGGGTTCACTGCCCTCGGTCTCGAACCGCGACAACCCGAGGAGGCGAACACTCCATTCACCTCTGCTCAGCAGGCGCCGAACCTTCCGCAGGAAAACCCGAAGAGAACGAACGGTGCGCGTTCGCGCAAGCGGCGAGGTCACTATCGCACGCTCAATGGCTTGGGCATGCGCAGCAAGCAGATCCCATTCCGCTTCGATTCGCCGAAGTGTCGCGACCCACTCACTGCCCTCGATCGCGCCTGAATGCGGTTTACCCGGAAGGAGCTTCTCATAGCACTCCAGTGCGAGTGATGCCGTATTGTGGGAAGAATACCGATCGGCCGTGGTCCGAGCAGCTTTCGAAAAACGTTCGAAGCGTTGCTCGTCTGCACAGAGCACTTCTTTCGCGGCTTCAACAAATGTCGCTCGGTCCTGCGTCGCGAGAAGTCGACCGTTCTCCCCGTCGCGTACGACCTCCCGGGCTCCGGGTGCATCGAGCGCGATGACCGGACAGTGGGCCGCCATGGCCTCGATCAGCACCATTCCCTGTGTTTCGCTGTAGGAAGAAAAGAGGAATACATCCATGCCTCGATAAGCATCGGTGAGATCGGTACCGGACAGGCGCCCCGTCACGATGCTTCGCGACAGTAGGTGATTCTCCTCAAGGCGACGCTCGAGCTCCTCTCGAAGCGGCCCATCGCCGACGAGCACGAACCACAAGGACGCGTCTTCTTTCAGTAGGCTGCTGACGGCTTCCACCAGAAACCGAAGATTTTTCTCTTCCGCCAACCGTCCGACATGGCCGGCAACCCGGGCACCGGATGGAATGCTCCAGCGCTTGCGAAATCGTTCTCGGTCGCCGCGGTCGAAAGCGGCCAGCTCTACGCCGGTAGGTATAACTTGTATCGGTGTTTCAACGCCACGCGCGAGTAACACCTCTTTGATACTTTCACTCGGAGCGAACACCAAATTGCAAAGATTGGCATACTCCGTCGCCAATCGCATGACGTACTCTTTGAGCTGAGCGGAGTCTCCGGGCGCATAATGAGTGTATTCTTCGTACATCGTGTGATGCGTGAAGACGAGCGGTACGTCGCGTTCGGCTGCAATCCGTAGTGCGGTGTCACCGAGTAGAAACGGATGGTGTGAGTGGACAATATCGGGTTCGAAGGCTTGCAGGGTAGGAAAAAGACTTGTCGGTATCGGCAGGCGCACGGAAAAGTCACTGCCATTGAAGTTCTGTAGCGCAGGTATACGAACGACATCTGTGTCCTCCGCCGTGGCCCCGTCGAACTCGGGTGCCAGGACGAGGACTTTGTGCCCCTGGCGCCGATACTCGTCGGCAAATTGCGCCACGGAGCGGGCGACCCCACCGACGTGCGGCAGAAACGTATTGGTTACCATTAAAATGTTCATGGCAACGGCGGTACCGGCGCGTTATACATGATGCTCTGAGAACCCACACGAACCGGCCGACGTTCCTCGCTCGGCAGCGCAAGCTCCATCGTCGGGGCTTCTGCATGCCAATTTCCCTCGATGCTCAGATGGATCGTTTGCTCAACAACCGTCAGCTTCACCGAAACGGTCCCGAAGCGAGTAGGGGTCGGACCACAAGCAAGGACTGTGTCCGTTCCTAGCCAGTGCCGCGGAATGCCGGCACCGATAATCAAACGATCGTGCTCTTCCAGGACGAAGCAGTTTCGAAGCATCAGCACCCACTCTGCAGCGGCCCAGCCATGCTGACCGTCTCCCATACATCCACCGCCGGTCTGCGGGTGAATAGCCTCCGGCCACTGACCGGTTGACGATGCTAGGCCGGCAATCGTCTTCATCAGGGTCCAAGCTCGGGCATCTCCCGCTCGCAGCAGCACCTGAGCCATGTGTAACGTCAGATAAGCGTTCAGTCCGGAATGGATCATGTCTTGGAAGAATGCTCCGTGAACTGAAAAATCTCGATAGAGCGTCTCGACGGTCGCAAGCACCCGGGGATCGTCGGGCGAATACAAGGCCAGTGGATATCCGGCCGCGAGCGAGCCCACGGCACCCGCATCCATCCGCCGATGAGGGGATGCGGGAATTCCGGCACGCAGCGGATCGACCCGAAGGCGAGTGAAGCTTCGTTCAATGGCCGCTTCGAGCAGACTGCCTTCGTGCTCGGCGGTTGCAGCATCAGCATGGTGTCCGTGGAAGCTGAACAGTTGTTGCGCTGCACGCCATCCGGCCAGTGCCCAGAAGTCGTCCCAGTAATAGTAGTCGTTAGGCCCCAAGTGTTCTGCGCTAAATCCAGCCGGCAACAATCCCGCATGTGCCTCGGGAATAGCATCGGAGAGGCGCTTCTTCGCCAGCCAGGCTGTGCCCTTCTTCGCCGACGCGATGAGTGCATCCGACAGTCGCGTACCGGTCACTTCAGCGAGACGATTCAGAATCCAGAGCACTTGTCCATTTGAATCCCATTCTCCTTCCTGGGAACGGTAGTAGCCGTTCCGGAGCTGCCGTTCGGGAAAACGCTCGATCACGCCGTGCGCCTGTTTTACCAATCCGAGGGCGAGCATCGCGTTGAGCATGAACGCAGCGTCACGAAACCAGAATCGACGATAGGTGAATGGTCCGGGATAGACATCCGCTGGGGATAGTAGCACGACAGTCCGTACGGCTTGATCGTAGAGACGTTGAAACACCGGGTCCGGGACCTGTACGCGACAGGTATGTTTTAAAGCTCGCTGCCACTCATTGTCGGCACTCTCCCGCGCGGCAGTCCCCGACCGCACACCGCGAGCGGCTTCAAGAGTATGTCGCAGCGGAATGTCGCAAGTCACCTCTGTTTCTGCTCCAGGCCGAAGCTGAAAGAGGGCGGCGCCGGTAGCGAGCCCCACGTTACAACTTGTCTCGTGCCCATCGCGCAGATCGGAGCGGCCGCAAAGCGCAGAAAAAACATCTCCCGTCCGATAATCCGAAAGTCTTACTTGGTCAGGTCTCGGGCTGAGCACCACGTAGTCCGCATCGTTGACGCACCAGGTAGCCTCCTCCTGATCGTAGACCAGTGACTGGATAAAACTGACGCCCTCCGGATTGTAGGGACGAATCGCGACCACAAGAGTGCCCCCGTTCGCACTCTTTGCCCGACAGGCCGTCCGACATACCGGGGAGGAACCGATTCGCTCAACCCAGGTATGCATCGTCAACTCTATGCCATCGCCGCGACATCGAGTCCGCACCGTGAGTCCATTCTCGAAATTGAACTCTTGCGAGGCCTCCGACAACCGACAAGGAAGAAGCCATTCACCTTCAGCTCCCTGAATCCACGCATCAAGACTCCAGCTATCCCAAAACGGCATGACTAGCCCGCGGGGATCGACTACGGGCATCTCTTCCTCCCCCGGCAGCCCGACAGCGGTCCAGTTTCGGTGCGTCAGATTGATATGCGTTACCGAGAACGCTCGAGGGATGAAGGAAGGATCTTTGGGGTCGAACTGTTTGGTAACCCAGTAGGGCCAAACCCAGTCGAGGTTGTGCTGGATTGCTTTGGTGTTCAGCAGCCCTCTCGCGTGAAACACCATGCCGGCGCGTAACAGCTCGAGTGGTTCGGCAACTTCAGACGGCTCCTGAAAACGATGAAGATGTCCGAGAATGGTGATCGGATCGATAAATCCCTTACCGCGAGCAACGCGGCGGACGATGTATTTCCACGGGAACCATTGCAGCCACATGTCAGCAACCAGAGCGCATCATTCAGTAAATGAAGCCCCACTCAATTCAAATGATGGAAAGTAGAGTGGGGAAACCCGAAGCCTACCTTGCCGAACATCATGCGCCGCCGGTTTCAGCAATGATGATGAGCGTCATCATGCTCTGCCGAAGCTACGTTGAAATCCGGCGCCCTGCAGGTAGCACCAGCACCGGACATTCGGACAGGCGCAGTATCCGCTCAGCGACACTTCCATTCAAGAAATGGTCGAATCCACTTCGTCCGTGCGAGGAAAGAATTATCGTTGTGACATGGTGGGTGTGGGCGAAGTCGACGATTTCGCGAGCAACGGGTTTATGCGCCCGAATAACGGTAGTCATTACAGGCATCCCGGAGAAAAAGCGATCGCGAATTTTGTCCAGCTCTTGTTGAGCGCTCGACTCCAGGTCGTGCAATATATTTTGCACATCCGTTCCCAAGCCATAGTGGAACGTTGCAGCAGTGATGTCTTCACAGACGTGTAGCAGGGTGACTCGGCACTCTTGACTCCCGAGCGCCTGCGCCTGTTCTCGTGCCACACTGAACGCTGCCGTGGAAGCCTCGGAGAGATCAGTCGTGACCAGCAAATGTCTCATAAAGATAGTCGCAAATTATGCTCTTCTTCAATTATAGCGGAAACTACAGCACCAACGGGTACTACCTCGCGGGTGAACCAAGGGCTCTCCAGGGATACGCCCGAAGGGACAGCCGTAATTAAACCAGTCGCATCTATGCCCGTCGTCCCCATCCGGGAATTCTCGATCGCGGATTTCAAGAAAATCCCTGAATGAGCCGATACTTGGCAGAGAATTTAGCGAGACGGAACCAGTCACATGATTATTACTGACTACTATAAGATCCTCGGCGTTTCTCCGAAAGCGTCTCCGGATGAACTTCGGCAAGCATACCGCACTCTCGCTCGCCAGTACCACCCCGATTCCGGCTTGGGGAAAGATACTGACGAACTGTTTTCGTTGGTCAGCGAAGCTTACTCTGTGCTCTCCGACCCTGAGAGGCGAAATCAATATAACAAGGAGAACGGCTATCCTTACTTCGAAGGAATCGACCTTGGCGGCAGCCTCGCACCTGAGACACTTGAAAATATACAAAAGGCCGAGTCCTCGGC
>JAGRAW010000025.1 GCA_020434415.1 Bdellovibrionales bacterium | reverse complement strand
GTTACCGCCCCCCGGCTGGTCCATCATGGGAGCAGCGGGAAGGCCCCGGAGTCGGTGCGCAGTGCTTCCGAGAAGCTGGGCGACCCGCCAGGAGATTCGCTTCGCCTGCGGCGAAGCCTCGCCGGACACCTTGAGCTGTTCGCCCGCCGCTGTTTTCACCAGCTCAATCCGCAGGCGCGACGACACATCGGAGTGCAGGTACCCGAAAAAGATGAACAACCTCGTTGCTGCCGCCGTCGTGAGCAATCGCAACGGTTTTCGCAGCGGGCCCAAGCGAGCGTCGAGCGCTTTCTGAAACAGATCGCTATAGGTATAGAGTTGGAGATGGACGCTGCGCTCGCCCAAGGATGGAGAGGTAAGTTCCAGGTAGAGTTGGCAGAGCGTATGCAGCGTTTCTTCCGCCACGTTTTTTTCCGAGCGGAACCGAAAGAACGGAAGAGTAAAACGGTCGCTGTGCAGTGCTGTGGTCGGTGTGTTGTAGCGCTGCTGAGACTTCAGCAAGATACGCGTCGATTCGACGAATCCGGTGGCAAGGAAGACTTTCTTGGCCGAGAGTACTTCGCTTTCTCCGGAGCTGACATTTCGGCAATGGATGCGAACGGAGTCACCGTGTTCTTCCAAATAATCGACCCACAGCCCTGAAATATGTTCCAGTCCTCTAGCGGTAAGGCCCGGAAGACTGTGCGCAGCAGAGTAAATTAGGTTCCAGGGACACCCATAGAGACACATTCCGCAGTATCGACAGCCTCCGGAACCTGCGGCATCCACAGCCAGCCGCGCCTGGAAGAACTCGATGCCGCGACTGCGCAGTGAAGATGCCGAGCGGCGAAGGTCGTCAAGGAACGTTCGGGCTTGATTGCTAAGCTCGAGCGGTTGGTAGTTCTCGCTATAGCGAGGTATCCCGTGCGGATCTTCTTTTGCCGCGCCGCTGTGCGGCATCAGCGCGAGAACTGCCGCGTAGTGGGCGTCAAGTTCACTTGGATCGAGCGGCCAGGCATCCAGCTCATGCTTTGGGTACGGCAGAATGCACGCACCCCAGACATTAGATAATCCGCCCGTGGCAAATGAGCGAAGCACCTTCGCCTCTCGGACCTCGAGCGAGGTGGCGGGGTTGATCGTCCGAAACGGGAAATCCGATCCGTGAACGAGCTTTTGCGGGACTCCTTTGGTCGTTGCTCGAGTCTTGCCGGTGATAGGCGCCAAGTCATTCGGGGTCCAGTCCGAGGGTTGCTTTACGGCGAGCGCTTTTTGGAGCACCTCCTGCTCGTGCTCCAGCCGCAGACCGGCCTCGAGAAGTGATACTTGAGCGCCTCGATCCAGAAGGGCCGAGGCCGCGGCGACCGCGGCGGGTCCTCCGCCCAATACCACCAGTTCCTTTTGTTCCATTATTCTAAGTAGTTCCGACTGCGATCGGTGGCGTAAGAGGCCTGTTTCACGAACATCGATAAATCTGCTAAGAACTATGCACCTATCTTGGGGCGATGGCCGTCAGTCGGCTTTGCTGCCCTCTGATGTACTGGAACCTCGGAGTTCAGTCCGGGGCGTGCGGGTGCCGTTTTCCCGTCGCTAGGTTTGCATGTGACCAAGGGGTCGGTTACAGGGCTGACCCAGTTGCAGGGCGAACCCAGTTGCATGCCAAGCGCTGTTCCCTGCATATTCCCTGAGGTAAAACAGGACATTAGGCCCGAACGAAGAGAAGAGCAAGCATGAGCACCCTTGACGTAGTTGTCCCTGTCTATAACGAACCTCCAGAGGTCGTGTCGAACACCATCGCGGTGCTGAGGGAGGCATTAGCCACAATTCCCGACAGCAGGATCATTCTGGTAGACGATGGCTCGGCGCCTGAGTTTCGTACCGAGGAACTGAGGAAGCTCGAAGGGGTGACCTTTGTTCAACACGAGAAGAATCGCGGCTACGGTTCAGCGCTCAAGACCGGAATTCTGACCGGTACCGGTGACTGGATCGCAATTATCGATGCCGACGGAACCTACCCTGTCGAGGAGCTACCGAGGCTTGTCGAGCGAATGCCGGGACATGACATGGTCATCGGTATTCGAACCGGGGAGATCCGGGAGATCCCCCTGCTCCGTCGCTTCCCGAAGATGGTCCTTAACATGCTCGCGTCCTACATGGCAGGCGAAACCATACGTGATCTGAATAGCGGCATGCGAGTGTTTCGTCGGGAGCTAAGCTACTACTTATGGGATTTCTTTCCCCGCGGTTTCAGCTTCACCTCGACCATCACGATGGGCGCGATTATGGGCGGCTTTCGCCTGTATGAGCAGCCAATCAACTATTACAAGCGGGAGGGCAAATCTTCGATCCATCCGATACGCGATACGGTCCGCTTTTTCCGACTCGTTTGTCGCCTTGGCTTGATTTTCTATCCAATGAAAATTTTTGGCCCGGTCGCAGCCATTCTCGGATGTGCCGGGTTCTTCAAAGCGTTCTTTATCGATTATGCCAATGACGGCCATATCGGGAATCTTGCTGCCGCGACGATGGTGGCAGCAATTCAGGTCGTGATGATGGGGCTTATCGGAAAGTTGATCGTCCACGGGCGCTTCCTACATTCGCCGACGGCGTTCCGAGAGGGGAGGCAAGTCGCGCCGCCCGCGTATGTCGGGTTGCGTTCTGTTCCGGAGGAACAAGGCGTTCAGAAGCGCCGTTCACTATCGTCTATTTGAGCGAGGGAGTCAGCACCATGAAAGTCCTCTTCGTCTCGTTCTACTGCCCCTTCGATTCTGTCACGGGGGCGATTGCGGCAGGGGCTGAGATGGCGATGCGAAGCATTTCCGAGTCGCTCGCCGCTCGCGGTCACGCAGTGCATTATCTCAGCTTTTGTGATCAGCGGCATGAAGACGTGCTGGTCAACGGTGTCCATCTTCACTTGCGTCCGGCCGAGCATGCCAGACCGGACTCATATACCCCTTCGACTGAACGGGTTATCGCCGGTCTGTCGAAGTTGGAGAGCCGTTCGAAAAAGGGAAAAGGCGCGCTGGGCGGGAAACTGTTGCCCCACGTGACACAGCTCCGCGGGCGGCTCTCGCGGCATGCGTGGATGTACAAACAAGTGCTGACCGAGCTCGTACGCGAGCATCAGATCGATCTGATTCACTGCTTCTCGTCTTTGCCCGACTCGCTTGCCTGCGCAATCGTGGCCGATCGCTTCAATATCCCGATGGTGATGCGTATCGGCGGTCGCTATTGGTACCTGAAGTATCAATCGTTCAAGTCGGATGCCGCACGCAGTGCCTATCTTGACGAAATCCGCTACGCGTTTTCTCGCACGGCTTGTTTTGCCTACAACTCCGAATTTATTCGCAACGAAACTCGAACCATGTTCGAGCAGATCGCCTTTCAGCCCACGTCGACGGAGGTGGTCCTCGACATCGGCGTGGTGCTCCCCCCACTCACTGCTGCGGGCGTAGCGCAACTCGACGAAAAACTTCCGGCGGCGGATATCCCGCTAGTGGCATGTGTCGGTAAGTTCAAGAAGCATTCGAAGCGACAGGACTTGTTACTGCACGCACTGAAACACTCGACGTGTATCAAACCTTGGCATGTCGTATTCGCCGGCGGAGGTCCGGAGCTGGAAGCGCACCGTGCCCTCGCGGAGGAGCTTGGCGTTGCCGACCGAGCCCACTTCCTCGGTGCACTCACGCGAGAGGAAGTGCTGGCGCTGCTCAAGCGGGCAACTATATTTGCGCATCCAACCGAATTTGAGGGGTCGAGTAAAGCTTTGGCCGAAGCGATGCTCTGTGGCAAGCCGATAGTTGCTTCCGCCATCCCGGCCAACGCCGAGTTGGTCCAGGACGGGATCAACGGCTTTCTGGCGCAGAACGCCCCTGAGGACTTCACTGCCAAAATTGATCGCTTACTTGATTCTTCTGAACTACGTGAGCGCTATGCTGCGAAGGCAATTCAGCAGCGAAAGCGGTTTGATGTGCGTCAGAACGCGCTCCGATATGAGCGACTGTTCAAACGGCTGATTGCAGAGAAGCGTGGCGTTCGTTCGGTGACGCGGGTGGAGGGGCGACGTGTCGTCTTTGTCGCCGGAGCGCAGCGTTCAGGGACAACGCTTATTCAGACGTTGCTGGAAAATCTGCTGCCGGCGGCAACGCGGCTGCCGGAGGCGCATCTGGTCACCGATCTCTTCGAGCGTTACGAGCAAAGGCTTGCCGAATGGGAGAAAACCGGCGCATTTTTTTCGTCCCAGGAAGCGTTCGAGGCCTACTACCGCGACAGCTTTCAGCGCTTGCTTGCGGATATTGAGCGGACCAGCTCTCCGCGCTCACACGTCGTTCTAAAAGATCCATCTCTTGCACGGTTCTTCCCGACGTTGGCCGATGTGTTGCCCGATGCCGGAAAGGTGCTTGTGGTTCGCGATCCCCGAGATGTCCTGGCGTCCTTCATCAAAATCGGTCAGCGTGATGAACATCGCGGCGTAGGCAGTAAGTATAGCACTCGCGATATCGATCCGGTCTTGAAGAAAATAGTCGCTACGTATCGGCCCTATCTGGATCATCAGCAAACCCTTTCCGACGTCGTTATCGTCCGTTACGAAGCCGTGTGTCAGGAGCCGGAAGCGACGATGTGCGAAGTGTTTCAGGCACTCCGGCTTCCTGCTCCGCGCTGGCCGGTTGAGCTTCAGTGGCTGCCTGAAGGACAGCGGCACCTGAACCGAACGTGGATTACCGATCTTGAAGGGAAGGCCCCGTCGGCGGAACATGTAGGTGATTTTCGGTCCGTGCTGACTGTAGACGAAATTCGCAGAACGGAGCGAATCTGCGGAGAGGTGATGGCTGCGTTCGGTTACCCGCCGGAGTCGACCTCGGCGAAGCGAATCGCTGTTGCAGGGGCGTAGGGTATGGACCGTTCGTCGGCAGCTCGAGATTTGAAGAGCCGCCTGAAAGAAGCGCGCCGCGCGGTTGCCGAGAACCGATTGGATGAGGCACGGCGAATTGTTGACACGTTGACGGGACAGCACGTCGAGGACTCGACGATTCAGTATGCGCTGTTCGAGATTGCGGTCGCCTCAGGTGATGAGGTGGGGAGCAGCGCCATCGGTGAAGAATCCTTCGAACAATTAGGGGTCCGAGAGCTTCGCAGGATTATCGGTCATGCCTACCGCAATGGCCACTTTGAGTTAAGCGAAAAGCTCTCAAGGCGGGCCCAGCGTCTTTATCCGGAGTCCCCTGTCTTCCGTGCGCTGCGTGCGAAGGCGCTTTATGCGCAATTGAAGTACGAAGAAGCGTTGCAGTTCGCCCTGGAGGTGTTACCGAAAGTCGACGAGGACAGGGAACAAGCCGAGCTTCGAGAAATTGTCCTACGTTCGCTCGGTCAGCTGAAGCGATGGGATGAGCTGCGGGACGCCGTGCGACAGCTGCCGATCGGTCTTCCGCCAAAGCTTTCGCTCACCGCGGGGCGTCTTGCCGCAAAGGTCGGTCTTATCGGACTTGGTTCTCTCCATTTTGCTCATACCCCTGAGCAGCAAGCGGTGCGAGAAAAAGAGGAGGTCGCGAGGCAATGTCTTTTGCTTGAGGCTCTGCTGCGAGAGGAGGCACCCGCACGAACAGAGTTGCAGCTTCCTGATGCTGCGGTCGAAGCGGCCATTGTCAGCCTCCTGCAGTCATCTGTCGCTTATGCTCCCTCCAATCCTAAGGCGATTGTGTTTTTCGTTCGTAAGCTGACGAAGGGCGGGGCTGAGCAACAAGTGTTGAATCTTCTGCGGCAGCTCCTGCAAGTTGGTTATCAGCTTACCGTCGTGTATGAGGATGAGCCGGATGATGAGGCCGGGCGTGGTTATCGAGAGCGGATGCGGCTGCTGCCGCTTCGTCTCCTGCCGCTAGCGGCAGGCAGCGAACGTGAGATACCGGAGCCTCTCTCTCGCCTCGAGGAGATGCTGCCCGCATGGATTTTGCGAGATGCCGTGCCGTTGTATCACATTCTGTCTGAGATCCGACCAGCCGCGCTTCATACGTGGCAAGATGCGATCAATATCTCAGGCGGGATCGCGGCGCTGGCAGCTGGGGTGCCTCGAGTCGTGATGAGCGCTCGAAACGTTTCGCCGGTCCACCCCCTGCGAGCGAAGAGTGGGCAGAGCTTTTTCGCCGATTGCTATCGTCGCTTTTTGTCCAGTTCACGGTTTACGCTCACCCACAACAGTGAACGAGGGGCAGAGGACTACGGCAGATGGCTCGGGACGACGCGTGGATTCTCTGCCCTCGGTAACGGCATCGACTTCGCCGAAATGGAGCAGGAAGCCGCGAATGCTACAGCGGTTTCTGAACGCTTTGTCACTCTACCGATCCTCGGTCCGCTTGTTGTGGGAACTGTTATTCGCTTTGTAGATCAGAAGCGACCGGAACTATTTCTTGCGGTCGCGAAGTACGTCCTTTCTCGTGCGGATAACGTGCAATTTGTCGCGGTTGGTTCCGGGCCGCTGTTGGGGCCGCTGGAGCGTCAGGTCAAAGAGCAAGGTCTGTCCGATAAAATACTGTTCGCGGGACGCTCAACCGCGGTCGCCGCTTGGCTTGCATTGATGGATCTCTTTCTGCTGACATCCGAGATCGAGGGCTTACCAAATGTGGTCATCGAGGCGCTCGGATTCGGTGTTCCTGTGGTGTCGACCAACACCGGTGGAGTCGCCGAGTTGGTGCGGCAGGGAGTGACCGGGTGGATTGATGACCCTACTGCTCTCGGCGAAAGAGTGCTCTGGTGTCTGGAGCACGAAGAGTGGCGTCGAGCGGCGAGCACAGCCGCACGAGAGGATATCCGGTCGCGCTATTCGCTTGAGCGGCTTTGCGCTCAGGCGCAAAATCTTTACCGGTCGAATACCGAGCCGCCCGGCGCTACGGAAGGCGGTCCTCGAGAGCAAGTAGTCTCGCTCGAACCTTCTCCAATTCCTGCTCGGCGTTGATGCGTCCTGCTTTGCAGCTCGCATAGGCCGTCATGCAGTCTTTGTATTTTCGCTTGGTTTCCTGAAAGCTTGCTTCTGCAGTTTTCCGCTTCTCGACTGCCAGTCGGTATCGCTCGGTCCAGGCGAGTCCCAGTGAGGCGGAAGGCAGAATGCTCTCAATCTGCGCTCGAAAGATGGCAAGGTGAGCTGAGATGACCGCGGTATGCCAGGTATGGACCAATCGCTGCCACTCGTCGTAGGCCGGAGGAAGTTCAGTGCGTACTAGCCCCTGTCGTTCGAGCAAGTCGTAATATTGATCGATCACCGACCAAGGCTCCGGAGCAGCCGGACTGCTCTCTTCTTTGCGAAAAATCCGTCGTTCGGTTGCGGCTACTCGAAGCAATAGTTCCCAAAACGCGAGCATACCGAAACGGGCGTCGAGAGTACCCACGGTATCCAAAGTTCCGGCAGGGAGGTAGAGCGCTGTGGGGACAACCGGTGCCGCTAACAGCTCGTGAAGTAGAACGCCCTCATGTCGGCTATCTGCGCCTCTTGCCGCGAAGCAGTGAGGTGCTGCGGTATACGCGACGTTTCCCTCTTCTACCAGTGCGAGCGCAGCGGGGTCGCACTCCGTGCGGGAGATGATAATGTCTTCATTCCGTGCTTCCCAAAGCCGTTCTGCAAGCGTAGGAACCACTTCGAACATGTCGTTTGCGAAGGGTGTTATGACGCAGTCGCCGGGTAGGTGAAGTTCTTCTGCGACTGCTTGTGGGACGATTGCTTCGTATTGTCCTGATGGTGCCGGCTGTCCTGAAGCTACCAGTGCTGCGGCGGCGCGGGCCGGAATATCCGAAAGACGGTCGAGGGCCAGATATACGACACGAGTCATGCTACTCCGCGCTCCGAGATGATCTCATCGAGCAGCGTTTCCCACTCGCTCAGGAAACGCTCGCTAGAGAATGTTTGCTGTGCAGTTGCCCGACCTGCCGCGCCAAGCCGCTTCGCCGAAGCCGGATCGTGTAATAGCCGCTCGATCTGGGACAGGAGTTCGCTGAAGTCGTTGCTGCAAAAGCCGTTCTCTCCATTTCGGATGTATGCCGCTTCTCCGTGCGATGCGGTCGTAACGACGGCAAGCCCCATGAGCATCGCTTCAGTCCGCGCTCGGGGGTTTGCCGAGGCGAACGATGGGTTGAAGAAGATCGAGCACTGGCCGAGATAGTTTCGATACTCGTCGAACGAGCGAAACGAGACGTCTTTTCCGATCCAAGTAATCGGCATGCGCTCGAGCGCGGAGCGGATTCCCTCGTCATTTCGAGTCGCCGCGTGGCGCTCTGTCGCAGGTTGCACCATGACGATCTCGGAGCGGGCGTAGGATGTCAGCGGCCATTCATCGGCGCTCATACCATGGAGAATGAAACGTGACTTCGGCAGTGCCCACAACCGATGCGCGGTCGAGGAGTTACAGACCACCCAGGTGTCTGCGGTGAGGGACGCCATCTCACTTGCCGTGCAACCGTCGACAAGATTGCAGCCGTGGATAATCGTAATCTTCGGTCCCGGCCATCGCTTGAGCTCGAGGTAGAGGGCGCGCTTGCTCGGCTCGTGGAAAGACCACTGATCAAGGTGGAGAATCATCACATCGGCATTTACTTCGGCCGGTGACGCCGCCCAGCGAATATTCTCGGGTAGCGGGCGATGAGCTTTGGCCCAACGGCGATACGTGCCACTGAGATAAAAGAACTCGTGCGGGAGCTTCGCCAGCTCATAATCATGAGCTGTTTGCCAAGGGTACTTCAGTATTCGCAGTCGCCGTTTCACGGGTGCAGCATGGATCAATCGAAAGGTCTCCCGCAATCGCCTTTGACGGGAGACTGCCATGCGCACCTCCCACCGAGGGAATTGGTGCATCGCCACACTGAAAAGTAACCCGGTTCCTCCGGCGCGGGCTCCTCCGGCGCGGGCTGCAATCGATTACGACCGACTCATATCCGACTGGTTCGCGCGGTTATTTAGCGCTAACGGCGAAGCGAATGACATCTGCTGCAATAAGTGACGTATTGCGAAATGTGCTCTGCTTGGCCACTCGGTGCTTGACATGCCTAACTGTTGGATGGTTTACAACCAGGCACTCATGGTGGGTCAATGATCTGTTTGGGGTTGGACGCAAACAACAATTTACTGGCAGGAAAAATGGCATCGAAAGCAAAGAAGAGACACCTTCGTACGGCGAGTAGCGAACGAAAAGCGAAGCGGCAATATGCGTCGAGGAACGAACCGAAGAAATCGCCGATCAGTCTTCGCGAAACCGCGCAGGTTCGAAACAGCTTTTCCGCTACGGTTGGAGGTGCGGTGGCCGCCGCATGTGCGTATTCCTTTTTTGCTGGAGCGCTACCTTCATACGCTCAAAATGAAGAACGTCCAGGCGAGACTCGCGAGCTTCCGCCGGTAGTGGTTGAAGGAGAGGAAATCGGGTCGGGCAATCCCTACGCCGATCCGGATGCCCCTTACAAAGTTGATGCGTCCGCAAACACCAAACTCACGGAACCGCTGCTAACCACGCCAAAGTCGATCACGGTCATTCCGAAAGAGGTGCTTGCGGATACCGAAGCCCAATCTTTTCGAGACGTGATGCGCACGCAACCGGGAATAACGCTCGGCACAGGCGAAGGCGGCAATGCCTTCGGCGATCGCATCTTTATTCGGGGATTCGATGCGCGAAACGACGTGTATATCGACGGGATGCGCGACCCTGGAGTCATTCAGCGGGAAGTGTTCGCTGTGGAACAGATCGAGATACTGAAGGGACCAAGTTCAGGATTCGCCGGACGAGGCACGACGGGTGGGGCGGTCAACATTGTCTCCAAGGCGCCTTCTGACAGTAATTTCAACGAAGCCGAAGTCACCGTCGGAACCGACGATACCAAGCGGCTGACGGTTGACAGCAACTATGTTGTCGATGAGCGACTTTCGCTCCGCGGAAATGTCATGGGACATGAGGCCGGTGTTGCAGGTCGAGACGTGGTCGAGAACGAGCGTTGGGGAGCTGCTGCCGCTGCCGCTTTCAAGGCTACTGATGATGTTGAACTTTCGCTCGACTACTACCACCTGAATACCGATGATATTCCCGATTGGGGCGTACCGTTTGACGAACGTTCACAACGGCCGTTCGAGGATCAGAACCGCGAGTTGTTCTATGGCCTGAAAAATCGCGACTTCTGGGAGACCCAGACCGATACTGGCACGGCAAAAGTGAACGCGCTGTTGAGTGACTCCGTGTCTCTCAATAGTAAACTTCGCTACGGGCGCACTACGAACGAATACGTCGTCTCGGCGCCGGAACGTCCGGATATTTCCGATCCCGATCCCGCGAACTGGACGCTTAGTTCCAGCCCGAAAAACAGAAACTCGGAAACCGAGTACTACATCAATCAGACGGATGTGACGGTCGATTTCGAAACCGGATCCGTCGGGCACACGCTCGTGACCGGTTTTGAACTCAGTTACGAAGAGATCGAAAACGACCCGTTCGTCGGTCTGGATTCCGAATCGGGAGAGTTCACTTCGCTGAATGCCGTCATTCAGCCGATTTTCAATCCGGATCCGTACCAACCGTTCGTGACGCCGATTGTGCCCAGCGGCAATGTTCGGACCACCGAGGTGGAAACTGCGGCCTTGTATGTGCTTGATACCGTCAAGCTGACGGACCAGTTGGAGCTGCTCGCGGGAGTCCGGCTCGACCATTACGATGTATCGCTCAAGCAGAGTGGACCCGACCGCGACGGCAATCCTGTCCCAAATCTTTCAAGCGAAGATACCTTGATCAATTGGCACACCGGTGCCGTCTACAAGGTGCGGCCGAATGGAAGCTTCTATGTCGCATACGGCTCTTCGTCCAATCCGACCGGAGAGCAACTTGATGGTTCCGGCATCGCCTACGGCGGGTTGGCGCCGGAAACAGAGAATCTGGATCCGGAGAAGAATCGACTGTACGAAGTGGGCACAAAATGGGAGCTGTTCGACCGAAACCTCTTGCTCACGGCTGCGTTGTTTCAGATCGACAAAGAGGATGCGCGTGTCGTGTCGGGCCCTCGCGGCTCGCAGACCGTTTCGCTCGATGGTGAGCAACGCGTGCAGGGTTTCGAGCTCGGCTTTGCCGGGAAGCTGATGCCTGAATGGACTTTGTATGGCGGGCTCACGTTGCTCGATACCGAGGTGAAGGAGTCCGACAACCCCGAGGAGATCGGCAAGTCGTTTCCCAATATTGCGGATACCAGCTTTTTGCTCCTATCGAAGTACCGGCTGACTGAAAAATTCGAGCTGGGGGGGCAAGCGTATTATCAGAGCAAAATCTACGGAGGCTCCACCGTTGCAGGCGATGCAAATTTGCCGCAGTACTGGCGCTTCGATCTACTATCCGACTATGAGGTGACAGAAAACGTCGAAGTAAGTCTAAACGTGTTGAACCTCACGGACGAGCGCTACTACGATTCGATCTATCGAAGTGCCACTCCCTTCGTGTATGTCGCGCCCGGGCGAGCGGTGTATATGACGTTGGGGCTGCGCTTTTGACCCGGGCCTCGCTCTAGACGGCGATGCGGGAGCTTGGGCGTCTTGCGTCTCTTCGCGGCGATGACGCCGAAAAATGTTCTGAATGACTTACCGGAGGTGTATCCATGCTAATCGCGATTCCTGATGTGCTCTCTACGGAGCAATTAGAGTACTTTCGTTCCGTAATGGAGCGTTCAGAATGGATTGACGGAAAGGTTACCGCCGGTGAGCAGTCGGGAGCGGTAAAGAAAAACAGTCAATTGAAGGAAGGCTCGCCGGAGGCGCGGGAGTTGGGCGAAATCATTCTCGGAGCGCTTTCGCAAAGCAGTCTCTTTGTCTCTGCTGCGCTGCCGCTGAAAATTTTCCCACCGCTGTTTAATCGATACGCGGGGGGGCAGCACTTCGGAACCCATGTCGACAACGCTATTCGAGCCATCCCCGGCACGCCGGTGAGAGTTCGAACCGATCTCTCGTGCACTCTGTTTCTGACAGAGCCCGATTCATACGACGGCGGGGAGTTGGTCGTTGAGGACAATTATGGCGCTCAGGAGGTCAAGCTACCCGCAGGGCATATGGTATTGTATCCATCGACCAGTCTGCACCATGTGAAGCCGGTGACGCGCGGTGCGCGAGTGGCCTCTTTTTTCTGGCTGCAAAGCATGGTGCGCGATGGCGGCCAGCGCACTCTGCTCTTCGACTTGGATCAAAACATTCAGCGACTATCCGCGGAACTGGGGCTGACCCACCCGAACGTTGTCAGCTTGACCGGGATTTACCACAACCTCATCCGTTGCTGGGCGGATGCTTAGCAGATTATCGAAAGATTCTTTTTGATAATGAGCGAGAAGCGACGGTCTCACGCGGTCGCTTCGGGTAGGCGGTACACGTGGAGACGCTCGTATGGTTCAGGTAGTGGCGCGGTAGTTTCCTGGGCCGCTTCTGCCTTGAAGATCGAGATCAACGGCGAATCGGGTTCTGCCAACAGCCATTTCCCCTTCACGGCCTTTCGCATTGCTAGGTGCTCCTCTGCCGAATATCCATGATTCGGCCCTGTAAAGAGCACCAGCCGCGGACGCACCGCGTAACTGAGAAGAAACTCCTTATTCGAATAGTGCGAAGTAGCGACGATGACGGGGTCTGTCCGGGGAATCGCGTTGTCAAGGAAGTGCGAGAGAGCAGCCCGATTGGAAGCATCCCTCGCGACATCACGCTGAATCTTTCTGATCAATATAATGTCTACGGAGGTGAGCGAGACAAGCGCGAGCGCCGCGATACCTATCCATCGAGTTCTATGTCGCAGTAGTGAAGAAGAGCCGACAGCGATGAGCGCTCCCATCAGCACTACCGGGCTGACCACCTGCAGGAACCGAAAATCGTTCGCTCGCAGGCAAATGGTGAGGAGGTGCAAGAACACAAGAACAAGTGCGGCAATCGGAAATCCTTGCGGATACCGTGAGCGGTATCGCCATAAGCCCCAGAGCGTCAACAACGCGAGCATATTAAAAGGCAAGTAGAACACCTGCATGCTTGCTTTGCGAAAAAACTGATTCCACAATCCTCGTTGTGCCTTTGCCAGCAAGTGCTGTGGGTTCAATGCCGGATCTTCGAGGAAGTACAACACCTCCATGCTGTTCGATACGTTTGGTACGTAAGCACTCATATATCGAGTGAAGGTAAGCGCCGGGTCAGGGGAGAAATAGTGCTGATAGCCGGCCAGACCTCCGAGAGCAAGGAGCAGCATTCCGATGCCGATCCCTAGGGTTTTGCGGGAAAGCGGCCTTGAATAGGCGATATATCCCAGCGGAATAAGCAACAAGGCGGGGAGAAATGATGCGCGGCAGCAGTACGCGATGAGGAAGACGACGAGTAGGCTGAACCACTTCCGAGCACCGTGCGGCTGGAACGAAAAGATGAAGAGCCCGACGGTGACCAATAGCGCCAGCGAGCTCTCGAGATACTGCTGTGTGGCGACCCAGACCTGGAGCGGCAGCAGAATGGTGACAGCGTAAGCGAGCGCCCCCGCTCGCAGGTCTGTGCAACGAGCGACGCCCACACCAATCAGAGCTGCAACTAAGAAGCTGCAGAGGAAATTGACAATATTCCATCCCCAGAGCGCTCCCCACAGTGCAGCGAAGGGAAGCACAACATAATGGGTCGGCGTGTGATGATTGAACGGCGGTGGAATAAGCTGATGGTACGCATGAAAGGGAAAGGCGACTGTCCCGATGTTTCTCTGACCGGCGAGAAGCTGCTCGACTTCGGCCGTGTACCAATACTGATCGGTGCCTCGCAGGCCGTTGGCGCCGAAGCAAAGCAGCGCCAGCGCGATCCCGGTCGCAGTTATCATCACAATTGCCGCAACCATTCGGTCGCCTCGGCGACTACCTTCCTGATTCGGTCCTCTATTTACAAGAGTTAGAGACGGAGCGTTTCTTCCGCCACGGCGAGCTTGGGTAATTTTGTCGGGAATTTGGCTGTCCCTATTGCGATAGAGCGACGAAGCGTCGATGCTCTTTCGCTGAACAGATCCTTGCGCGGGATGAGCTGGATTAGCCGAAGAAATACGGCGGGAACTACGCACAGAAAATCACTCCGAGATGACCCAAGTCACTTAACTCTAAGGGAAAATTTTGACAAGCCTCCTTGCGAGGGGCGTGGTAGACACGCGAATTGACTGGCTATTTTTCGAATATTCTGCGGTTTATTTTTCCTTGAAGGGCATGCTTGTGCGAAAACGCACGGCATATACGGAGTTCGTCGCACACCGTTAGCCGACGGAATGGTCGACCTATAGGTATAAGCGGTGTGGGGGGATGGCCTTAGCCGATTCTCCTCGCGGGGTTCATTTGAACCCCACGTCGAAGACGGGATGCTGTTGTCCGCAACGGGCAGTTCGAAGCGGCCTCGTGCTCTCCGGTCCTGCGGGAAGCGGTAGGCTGGAAGCGGTGTAACGTTCGTAGGTCGGGAGACGACCCTCCGCGGTGCGGGGGGCGTCTTCCATTCTTTTCAGCGTCTCCGTCGAGGGTACTGTATGTCGGATTCCCGCTGAAGCTGAGCGTGGTTCGGGCGGGGACGTTCACGCGCACGGGAAGCCGAGCGCCGATAGTGCATGAGGCAATAACGAACTTTGAGTCTTGAGACTATTGCTGCGCGCGATCGATTTCCGGTCGGATGTCGTGCGAGAGAATATGATCCAGCATAATCGAGAGTTCGCCCCAACGTGGATCCGTGAGGGCGCGTTCTGCCTTCCGTTCGACGCGTTTGCGTGCCGACTCAATCTCTCGCGGGATAGTGAAGCTCGAACCTCTTCCTGCCTCCCGTGCGCACTGCTGCGCCGGAGATGACACAATATGCAGCCGACAGGCGGTTGGTCGTGCCGGATAGACGGAACAAATGCCTTTCTCCTGATCAAGGAGCGGACAAGGGCGTTTGCGATCGTAGAAATAGTCTTCCGTAACCTTGTTCGTCGCCTCTTTTCCAGAGGCCGTGGGGCGACAGTAGCGCTCGGTTGAGCGGCGCAGAGAGAAAAATTTCCGCCGTTCGCGTGCAGCAGCTTTCACGCGACGAATGAGTTCGTCTCGAATCTGCTTCGGCCTCTTGCGAATGAAGGCCGCCAGCTCGACGGCCTCGTCCCAACTTGTCTCTACCATCATGTAGCAGCAAGCGGAGCACCCTCGGCCGCAAGAAATGGGCCGACCCCGCGCCGTCGTTTTCTCCACGGCCTCGCCGATATAGTTGTCAACAATCGTAAGAAACTGGGAATACTGTCCGCTCAGGCTCATGATGATTCAGTTATGACAGGTAAAGGCGGCAAGATGGCATGATCCACCGCAAACGACAAGAAACAGATACTCGCTGTCAGGAGGTGCCGATCAATGTGCGCACTTCGTCGACCATCTGTTGCTGTTCGTCGGTCGCGACGGCGAGAAGCCGCACCCTGCATTGCGACATTGAAAACTCCACGACATCGCCGGCCCTGTCTAGCTTCGCTGCAGAATTAGCTTCGCTGCATGGTCGAATACCCAAATAATCAAGGTGCTCGGTACAGGCGTAGCGGATCTGAGGCTGGTGTTCGCCGATGCCGCCGGTAAAGACGATAGCGTCGAGGCCGTTCATCGATGCCGCATATGCGCCAAGATACTTGCGAATCCGATGACAGAAAAAATTGATCGCTGAACTCGCCCGAAGGTCTCCATCCGAAGCCATGCGCACGATGTCTCGCATGTCGGTAGTGCCCGCCAGTGCGACCAGCCCGCTGCGACGGTTCAGAACCTCGTCCAGCTCTTCTACGGTGAGCTGTTCATGCTGCAGGAGATAGATAAGGATGCCGGGGTCGAGATCTCCCGCTCTGCTGCCCATCACCAAACCCTCGAGCGGGGTAAATCCCATGCTGGTCTCGACAGGTTTTCCGTGTTGAATAGCGGCGATACTACATCCGCTCCCGAGGTGACACGTGATTAGCTTGAGGTCCGCCAGGTTGGCGTTGAGCCATGCCGCGGCCTTCTGCGCGACAAATGAGTGACTGATGCCGTGAAAACCGTAGCGGCGGATGCGATGACGTTCGAGCAGCGAAGCCGGGAGAGGATAGATGGAGGCTCGTTCCGGTAGACCATGGAAATAGGCGGTGTCGAAGACGGCAAAATGCCGTGCGTCAGGAACCACCGCGCGCCCGATAGCTAAGCCTTCAAGGTTTCGTGGATTGTGAAGTGGAGCGAGGTCCGATGCAGCTTTTATCTTTTGCTCGATTGCGGGGGTGATTTCGACGGCCGATGAAAATGAATCTCCGCCGTGGACAATTCTGTGGACGACACGGGTGACCGGAGCGTTCTCGGTCCGAAGAAGCTGTTGTAAGGAGTCTGTAAGCAAATCTCCAAAAGCTGCCGTTGGCGCCATAGACCGTCCAACCCCGTTGATTGTCAGCGTCGGATTGTCGGAGGACATCCGATCCAGTTGCATGCGTTGCAGCCGTGTTCCCTGCTGAAAATCGAAAAGATCCGCTTTCACGCTCGAGCTACCGCAGTTTATGGTCAGGATGTTCATCTTGGGAGTTCGCTAAAGTCGATGCTCTTGTGTGCGGCGCTGGGTTGATAAAATGTGCTGATGTAAATGCAATTCACAGACTGTATTTCTGGAATTGCGCCGTCTCTGTCGGGTAATTGCAATGCATTGTCGCGCACAGTAATTTACCCATGCGCAGTAAATTACCCATGCACAGCAATTGACCCGTGCAAACAATGAAATCCGGGATCGGGCCTCGCTCGATTCGTATCGTAGGGATGCCGATATGCAGCACAGTAGCAGTACCGAGGAGCTGGAACAGGAATTTTCTCATCGTGCGTCGATAGATGCCGAGCCGCTCTCGCCGGACGACCTTGTGTTGCTTGACGGGTATTGGCGTGCGGCAAACTTTCTCTCTGTCGGACAAATTTATCTCCGCGACAACGTGCTGCTTCGCGAGCCGCTTCGTCTCGAGCACGTAAAACCGCGGTTGCTGGGCCACTGGGGAACGACCCCCGGACTGACGTTCGTCTACGTTCATCTGAATCGGGTCATCAAACGCGATGACTTGAACATGATTTATGTCATCGGCCCGGGTCATGGCGGCCCTGCGCTCTACGCCCATACCTATTTGGAAGGCTCCTATTCCGAGTTGTATCCGGATATCCCGGAAAACGCCGGCGGGCTGCACGCGCTCTGTCGCCAGTTCTCGTGGCCCGGTGGGGTTCCCAGCCACGTCGCCGCTGAGGTGCCGGGCTCAATCAACGAAGGCGGCGAGCTGGGCTACTCCCTGCTTCATGCCTACGGCGCCGTGCTGGATAACCCCGATTTGATTGCGTGCTGTATCGTCGGGGACGGGGAAGCAGAAACCGGTGCGTGTGCGGCGAGCTGGCATTCAAACAAGTTTCTCAATCCCAATCGTGACGGTGTCGTGCTCCCGATCCTACACCTCAATGGCTATAAGATTGCAGGTCCCAGCTTTTTCGCTCGGCTGTCGGAGGAAGAGCTGGTGAACCTCTTTCGTGGCTACGGGTACGAGCCCTATTTTGTGGAAGGCTATGAGCACGAGTTCATGCATCAGCGAATGGCCGCGACTCTCGACCATGTGCTGGGGGAAATTCGGACGCTCCGGGCTGCGCAACAGAACGCTAGCACTGCGGCGCGGCCGAGATGGCCGATGATAATTCTCCGCTCGCCGAAAGGATGGACCGGGCCGAGGGAAGTAGACGGAAAGCTGGTCGAGGGAACGTTTCGTTCGCACCAAGTCCCCTTGAGCGGATTGCGCGAGACCCCGGAGCATTTGGCCCAGCTTGAGCGATGGCTGAGAAGCTATCGACCACAGGACCTATTTGATGATGACGGTCGGTTGCTCGCCAAGTATCGGGCGCTGGCGCCGGAGGGTGATCGTCGCATGGGGAAGAACCCCCACGCGAACGGCGGCCTGATACTGAAGCCCCTTGCGTTACCGGACTATCGAGAATTTGCAGTTTCGGTTGATCGGCCCGGCCAAACGATACATGAGGCAACTCGGGCCTTCGGTCACTACTTGCGCAAAGTCTTCGAGCTCAATGCCGATGCGGCAAACTTCCGTATCATGTGTCCCGACGAAACCAACTCCAATCGGCTGAACGAAGTCTTCAAAGCCACCGAGCGTGTGTTGGTGGCGGAGCACCTCAGCACGGACGAACAGGTTAGCGCCAATGGTCGAGTGATGGAGGTGCTGAGCGAACATCTTTGTCAAGGCTGGCTGGAGGGGTACCTGCTGTCCGGTCGACACGGTATCTTCCCTTGTTACGAAGCATTTATCCATATTGTGAGCTCGATGTTCAACCAGCACGCGAAGTGGCTAAAGGTGACGCGCGAGATTCCGTGGCGCGCGCCGATTGCTTCGTTGAATTACCTTTTGAGCTCTCATGTGTGGCGACAGGATCACAATGGCTTCAGCCACCAGGATCCCGGCTTTATCGACCATGTGGTGAACAAGAAGCCGGAGGTGGTTCGAGTGTATCTGCCGCCGGATGCCAATACGCTGCTGGTCGTTGGCGACCTCTGTCTCCGGAGTAAGAACTACGTCAACGTTATCGTGGCTGGTAAGCAGCCGGCGCTCCAGTGGTTCTCGATTGCCGATGCAGAACGACACTGCGCGGCAGGTATCGGTCGCTTGGACTGGGCATCCAATGATGATGGAGCAGATCCCGATGTCGTGATGGCATGTGCCGGCGACGTGCCGACATTGGAGACCCTTGCGGCAACAGCGTTGCTACGCAAGCTGATGCCGATGCTGACAGTGCGAGTGGTCAACATCGTCGATCTCATGACGCTGCAGCCTCGCCGGGAGCATCCTCATGGGTTGTCGGATGACGACTTCGATGCGCTGTTCACCACCGATCGTCCGATAATTTTCGCCTATCACGGCTACCCTTGGCTCATCCATCGTCTATCGTATCGTCGCCGGAACCACGAAAATATGCATGTTCGGGGGTATAAGGAAGAGGGAACCACGACCACGCCCTTCGACATGGTCTTTCGAAACGATATGGACCGCTACAAGCTTGCGCTCGACGCTATCGAGCGAGTTGCTCGGGTGAAGGCGGTTGCGGACGAAGCATGCGAGTTCCTGATGGAGGCTCGTCGTCGGCATGTCCGCTACGTTGCTGCGCATGGGGAGGATATGCCGGAAGTTGAAGAGTGGCAGTGGCCGGAGGAGCTGTCGTCGTGAGGCGTATTGTTTTCGCTGTTGTGGCGCTATGTCTTTCAGTCGTGCCTACGTGCGCGGCGGCAGATATGCTCCGTCTACCTGAGGGCTTTTCCGCGGTTGTCTATCACCCCGGCATAGGACCGATGGCGCGTCATTTGGCAGTTCGCGCGAATGGAGATGTCTACGTAAATCGGAAAGGGCTGGGGGATGGCAGCGAGCTGGTTGCGCTTCGGGATGCTGATGGAGACGGGGCAGCAGAGATAGTCGAGCGTATCGGCAATCTCGGCGGGACCGGGATCGCAATCCATGATGAGTTTCTGTATTTTTCAACAGAAGACTCGGTATACCGCTATAGGTTGCCGGATGAGTCCCTGGTGCCTAGCGGGGCGCCGGAGCTGGTAGTGTCCGGATTTCCACAGCAGCAGTCGCATACGGCGAAATCTCTTACTCTCGACGATGCCGGAAGCCTCTACGTCAACTCCGGAGCGCCATCGAACGCCTGTATGCAGCAAATCCGCACCCAAGGATCGCCCGGCCGTAAGCCGTGTCCGGAGCTCGAACGAAGCGGCGGGATTTGGCGCTTTGCGACTGACCGAATAAACCAGCGACAAAGCGACGGTCATCGATTTGCGACAGGTGTTCGTAACGCCGTCGCGCTCGAATGGCGTCGGGCCGGTGGCGGGCTATTTCTGGTGATGCACGGTCGAGACCAGCTCGATGCGATGTTTCCCAACCTTTTCACTGCGCGCGACAACGCCGAGTTACCTGCGGAGGAGTTTCATCAGGTGCCGGAAGGTGCGGATATCGGCTGGCCTTACACCTACTACGATCCGCGGGAGAAAGTTCGTCGCATCGCACCGGAATATGGAGGTGATGGGAAGCGGCAAGCAGAGCCTGGAAGCTACCGTGAGCCCTTACTGGCATTTCCTGCACACTGGGCTCCCAACGATTTGCTCTTCTACGGCGGTCGCCAGTTTCCCGAGCGCTATCGAGGCGGCGCCTTCATCGCGTTTCACGGAAGTTGGAATCGTGCGCCATTGGCCCAGCAGGGCTATAAGGTGGTGTTCGTCCCTTTTGACGGGGAAAGAGCGACTCAAGCTTACGAAACTTTCGCCGATGGTTTTGCGGGTAGCGAGTCGCTACGGCGGGCCGGACAAGCGAAGTTTCGACCGATGGGGCTTGCGGAAGGACCGGACGGCAGTCTGTTTATCAGTGATTCTGTCCGTGGCCGGATCTGGAAGGTGACGTATCAAGGAACAATCGGCACTGAGCCGAGGTAGCATAAGGAGCAGGCATGGCTGATAGAATAGATCCCCTGAGTGTACGCAAGGCCGATCACGAGATTTCTGACATTTTCTTGAAGCGTTGGTCGCCCCGAGCAATGAGCGGGGAAGCAGTCTCGCAGGAGGAGCTGCTTCGCCTGTTCGAAGCTGCGCGTTGGGCTCCTTCGTCTTACAATGAGCAGGAGTGGCGCTTTCTCTATGCGCATCGAGATACCTCCGAGTGGCAGCGCTTCTTTGATCTGCTCGTGGAGATGAATCAGGCGTGGTGTAAAAATGCGGCGGTGCTGATTCTGGTCGTATCCAAGAAGACGATGACGCAAAACGGTAAACCAAATCTTGTTCATTCCTTGGATACCGGCATGGCGGTGCAAAACCTGATGTTGCAGGCGGTCACTATGGAGAATGTGGTGACGCATGGCATGGCGGGATTTGACCGAGATGCCGCCCGTCGCGAACTCGGAGTGCCGGAGGACTTCGATATCGAGTGCATGATCGCGGTTGGGCGTCCCGGTAGCCCCTCGGACCTTCCGGAGGCGCTTAGAGACAAGGAGCAACCTTCTCTGCGAAGGCCGATTGACGCCATCGCACGCGAGGGCCGGTTCACATTCTAAGCAATGTTGACGAAACGGAAAATGGTGACAGAGACGAATATTCCTAATTTCGCTGCCGGCGATATTAGGCAGATTAGTGTCGGTTACCATTTGCCGGTTGACCATTTCCGTTAA
>JAGRAW010000259.1 GCA_020434415.1 Bdellovibrionales bacterium | reverse complement strand
CACGACACGGCGCGCAGAACGGCCGAAAAGGAGTTGAGTATGCGAGAACTGAGCATTCGGGAAGCACTGAACGAAGCCCTCGCCGAGGAAATGGAACTCGACGACCGCGTCTTCTTGATGGGCGAAGAAGTCGGCTACTACGATGGTGCCTACAAAGTCTCCCGCGGACTGTTAGAGCGCTTCGGGGAGAAGCGTGTCGTGGATACGCCGATTACCGAAACCGGATTCGCTGGCGTCGGGGTAGGGGCAGCCATGGTCGGTCTGCGGCCGGTAATCGAGTTCATGACCTGGAACTTCTCGCTCTGCGGCATTGATCAGGTGGTCAACAGCGCCGCGAAGGTGCACTACATGTCTGCCGGTGAGTTTGACTGTCCGGTGGTATTTCGTGGCCCGGGCGGTTCCGTGCATCAGCTCGCCGCACAGCACTCTCAGAGCCTCGAAAGTTACTACGCGCATGTACCCGGTTTGAAAGTGGTGGTGCCAAGCACTCCCTATGATGCCAAGGGCATGTTGAAGACCGCCATCCGCGATCCGGACCCGGTGATTTTTATCGAGTCGGAAGCCATGTATGGCATGCGCGGGCCGGTGCCTGAAGAGACATATCTGATTCCGTTCGGCAAAGCGGATATCAAGCGTGCCGGCACGGACGTGACTGTGCTCTGCTGGTCGAAAACGGTTCCGACCTGCCTTCAAGCAGCAGAGATGATGAGCGAGCGCGGCGTGAGCCTGGATGTAATTGATCTGCGATCAATCCGTCCGCTCGATGTCGAGGCGATCATGAATTCGGTAAAGCGAACCAACCGAGTGCTGATTGTCGAAGAAGCATGGCCTATCGCGAGTGTGGGGAACTGGCTTGCTTCGTTCATCATGCAAGAAGCGTTCGACTACCTTGACGCGCCGGTTCGAGTGATCTCTGGACGCGACTGTCCTTATCCTTACTCGAAAGTACTGGAAGCCGAGATGCGAGCAACTCCCGAGCAGGTAGCAGCGGAAGCGCAGAAGCTGCTGTAAGCGGCAGGGAGTTGGAAGTGATCATTCCCTTCCAAAGCAAGACGCCAATGCTCGGCAACGACACGTTCGTTGCCCCGGACGCTTGGATTATCGGTGATGTGACGCTGGGCGAGTGCGTCTCCGTTTTCTTCCATGCGGTCCTCCGAGGGGATCTTCTTCCCATTCGAGTCGGTGCTCGGACCAACATTCAAGAACATGCGATGCTGCACACGACCTCCGGCCGCTCGCCGACGATTGTGGGTAGCCAGGTGACGGTCGGACATCGGGCGATCATTCATGGCGCCACCGTCGGTGACCGCTGCCTGATCGGCATGGGTTCGATTATCCTTGATGACACCGTCATCGAGGATGACTGCATCATCGGAGCGGGCGCGGTCGTGCCGGAGGGCAAGCGCATCCCTGCGCGTAGCCTGGTGATGGGAGTCCCCGGCAAGGTAGTCCGCACCCTTAGCGACGAAGAAGTCGCAAAGCTACCGGCAAGCGCGGAAGCCTACGTCCAAACGGCAAAAGCTTTACGAGAGAACCTGTAGCGCCCTCTGAAACAGTGGGTGGACTTTTTCAGCAATCCGTCAGGGTCAGCGACTAATTCTCGCGCCCGGGTTTTGAATCGGAAATCCTACTCGCTCTCCTCCTTCAAGCGTCGCAATGACGAACTTCGCTCCGGCGTATGCTGCTCCGGGTTTAGTGAAACGAAAATGTGCTCGACCGCCGTTCGCGGTATCTCCGCTGAATCGACCCGCTTCCAGCAGATCCGCGGCGCTGCCGGAGTCTGACCGATACACCCCTGCTGATTGGATCGCTCCTGTCAAATGCGGAGGAAAGAGCACTACAAGATTCCCGTCTTGCTCAGACTCCGGCTTCCACAGGAATTGGTAGCTCTCGCTGCCGCTGGCGATGCGGACAGCACCGGTTGTTTCAACCGCCTCCGAGATGGAGGCTGACATCGAGGGGGAGAATAGCCCGCGCGGTTTCGCCTCGACGCCCCCGGCCTGAATACCCGCAAGCGTCGCCTCGGCTAACGTCAGTGCTGATTCGAGTGACGTCACACCAAGTCGCGGATTGACTCCAGCGGAACCGAGAACTCCTAGATCACTGTCGACTTGGGCTGCCCGAAATGACAGTCCGTTGACCCAGGCAGCTTCCGCGTCGCTTATTCCACCTTGGGTAACCACCGTTTGTAAGGCCTGCTGAGTGGCGTCAGCGATGCTGTTTCCATTTGCTCGTGCCGCGCTAAAAGCTGATTGGAATGCCTTCTCGATACCCACATCCTTTTGGTAGAGCTGATATGAGACGATCGCGTACTGCAGTTGATCCTCGTAGATCTGCCCTTTATCGTTCGGAAGCAGGAGCGTGCGCACCTTCTCGGCAAAAGGCAGTGTCCCGGGTGTCGCCTCGCCTCCTGTGGTAGCGCCACCTCCCGTTACCGCAGTGCTCTGAGTCGCTTCCTGCTTACTGTCCGCAGGTGGAGTCACAGATGTTGCAGCGGGCGACTTGCTCGGAAGGGCGGTAGTCGGACAGCCGCCGCCTTGGCGACAGGCGGTGATGAAATCACGAAGCACTGTCTGAGCGAAGGTGAGCACGGTCGCCAATGTTTGCTGTGTAGTATCGAGCGAAGGTTGCGGCACGCAGTACTGGGGTCGCTGAAAAGAAGTCACGAGCTCGTAGGGCCGGATACTCATGGAATTCGGAATCGGCACCTGAGCCGTTCCCGGGCCTCCCGGTTTCTCAACTGCAACCGTCATACCGTGCTGACGAGGCGTCGTCGCAGCTTCCATTCCCTGATGTTCCGGTACTAGCGCTCGCGGATGAAGAGTGCCGACGCTGATGTCATGTGCCATGTATCCCCCTTTACTTTTTCTGTGACGCGAACAAGGAGTCGCTACCGCCGCAGAGCAATCGCTCTCTGCTCCCTGCCTAAACCTTATCGGTGCTTCGCAGAAACAGTTGCGTACTTGAGGGAGCTTTTTGAACTACCGGGAAACGGTGCCGCCGCGTAGCTACTGCGTCTCCCAGCCTCGCCAGAACTTCACGGTAACCTGAACCAACCCGTGCATAAGTTGTTTGTTCGTCGACGCTTAGGAGTTCTGTCCGAATGGCGACTGGTGGTTTGAGATTTTCTCAAAACACGTCTAGTTTAAGGGGAAACTTTTTCGGCAAATGGGCGAATAGCTCTGTAGTGTTTGGAGGCTGTATGAACGCTAATGCCGGTTCACTTCGACCTCTCGCCGCTATCGCGCGGGCGGGACGTGCCCAGAGTGGAAGCTTATCACTCGGCATGCTGTATTCGACCGCCGCGGGCGTGCTCTTCATTCTGTTATTCTACAACCTGACGAGCTTCGTCGGTGCGACCGCTGCCGTTCGAGAAGCAGCACGCGTGACTGCTCGCTGCATCACACCAACCGATCCGGAGTGCGTCCAGCTCGTCGCCGAAGCAGAGGGTTCCGTAGCACAGGAATGGTTCGGCTTTGAAGGTGGTGCCGAAAACGAAGCCGTCGACGTATCGGTGGTGCAGTATCAGTATGGCGCCAATATGGTCCGCTCTAGCTGGGGCGTAGAGTATGACACCTTCGAAATTCAACGGGCGGTGCAGCCGGTAACCCTCAACTCGTATCCGGTCCCGGTGGAGCTTGTGGAAGTTGGGTTGAATCCGGCTGTCATTCCCGAGGAGGTCAGCATTGATGCCGCATACCGTCGTCCCGCCAGCCTTTCCTACACACCGGACTTTCCCGCCTATCCCAGTGCAACACGCGATGAAGGACTTCCTCCAGCTCAGTGGCTGACTACGCAGCCTCCCGGCTTCCGCGTCGCGCTGGAAAGCGCTGAGGTCGTGATTGCGCCGGGCGACGAGTTTGTCTTTGCCACCCCGCGCATCGAGATTCCGCAGCTTGCGGGAAGAGAGCTTCCGGAAGCTGACGCTGCTACCTGTCTCGAAGCGTCGGGGGCAGCATGTGATAACGCGACACCTGCGGGCGGTCAGAATGCTGCTTTTAGTTGGCGCGATTCTGCGTATGTCTCCATCAAGGTCTTGGCTCAAATTCGTTCGGCGGACGGTCGGACGACACAGGTAAAGTGGGGAGAGGTCGGTGACGGTCCCGGTCTTTGGCTCAATGTCAGCGATCCACAGCAGGGTTCGAGTCGAATCTGCCTCGGCGGGAGAACGTGGTCCGGCGGAATCGGCGCCGAGCCGGTTGGCTACAACCTCTGGCTCCGCGGACCGAACGGCGCTAACGGAGGAACTGAGGCCGTATGTCCGGGCGGCGATGTCGACCATAGTAACCTGCGTATCGGTCGCGGAGGCTCATTTTCCGTCGACGCCGTCCTTAAGACGCACGCAAGTGCCTCACCCGCTGTCGCCAAAGTTTGGGTGTATTACTTCTTCGATAGCTACAAGCCGGACTACCGGCCGGAAGAAACGAAGGATTGCGAACGAAAGCTGGTGCGGAGCCATCCAAGCAGTGCCGCCTGTCCGACGTTTCAAGACTGTCAGGCAAACGATGACGACAGCGACGTGACCGGCTGGGAGCTCGCGCACTGCACCAAAGAAATGACCCGCTCGACAGCCACCTGCGAAGTGTCGGAAGACACTGTCCCTGTCGATGGTCCCCTCTCCTTGGGCCCCTTCCCGATTCTAGCCTGCGGGACTTCCGTCAGTGCAAGCCTTGACAAGCTCGGGCTCTCGATACCGCCTGGACGAATCGAGTGCCCCCCGCGTCGACGTGTCGGCACGACCACTGTGGCGCTACTGAGCAGCCCCGCCGCCTGCGGCCCAATCGAGAGTAGTCCCCTCGCCTTGGAGTGTGGGAAGCCGGTCATTGTCGGAACCACGCCGAGCGTAAAAGACTGCCCAACGCTGGATGCAGCGATAGCTGACATGACGCGAGCCGCCGAGAGCATTCCGAATCTTCCGGCTGTGGCGGCTCGTCCCGAGATCACCTTCGGTGAACAAAGGTCTTTCTTCTGGGATGAAGCTTGGTTACCGCTGGATGACCAGGGAAAGATGCTGCCGGTCGACGGGCGCCAAGCTCGATCCCGGTTACATGCCTTCCCACTCGATCCCGACGGCGGTCCTTACAAAAAAATTGGCGAGACGTTGCGCAACCCGCCTGCCGTTTCCGATCTAGCGCAAGCAGTCGCACAACATGCAGACCTGGAGACCAGTGGTGCCTCGTGGGAGCGCTACCGGGCAAATATCGCTCAACATGCCCGGCTCAAGGAAGTGCTGACCAAGGTTCCTGTCACCGAAGTCTATCCGTTCGCTGCTCCGGTTCCCGAATTGTATTGGGGCCAACATGACCCGGAGAAGGGCTGGGATTTCAACCGCGACTGCACGCGCGATGCGTCTTGCGGCGCCGGTGGGACGACATTCGAAAGCCTGGAGCAAATGCTACGACACTACGCTGCGTCCGCGATTCCTGAAGCGAACGATCCTCATTACGTATTCGAGACGGCCGCACCGGTGCAGGTCGGCATTCGTCATTTCGGTGCAAACACTCGAGCGGAGGCGGCACAGCTTGACCTTCCCTCCTGCACACCGACGAGGACAATCTGTGGCGGCATGGTGCAGGAGGGATCACGCTTGGTCTCGCTCGGCCAAAGTGATGCCGCTCCGGCATCATGCTCCGACGGCACCTATCATGACTGCTTTGCCAAGCCGGTAGGCTCAGCGGTCACTGAAGCAGCATTCAACCGAACTCTCGACATGGCGCTCGCTCACGAAATGGGCCTACGAGAGCTTCAGCGAATCTTCCCCGGCGCACACGGCTCGCCCTCCTGCGAGCCAAACGACCCCGGCTGCGCGAGCGTAGACGTCGAGATCCTGTCCGAAGAACGCGCCCTAGTAACCGTGTCCTACAATATGCCGCTCTCCTTCCCCTTAGATGCAGTGCTTCAACGCCCCCTACTCCCCGTTCGGTACCAAAAAGAAGAAACCCTCGAACGCGCTTCTGTTGGATTTAGAAAGTAACGCCTGACCGACCAACGTCCACCGCTGCTCACCGACAGGCCGCGGAAAGAAAATTGGAAAAAATTGGAGAAAAAATTGGACACCCAATGGAAACCCGGGGG
>JAGRAW010000258.1 GCA_020434415.1 Bdellovibrionales bacterium | reverse complement strand
AGTCGGCAGCCCTGCAGAACCTCTCGGCATCTCTGCGGAAAAGGTCACTCGGAGCTGGCTAGTATCAACCAGGCTGGAACGGGGCGGCTACGATACCACAGTTCTCCTGTCGGTCAATGGGTCTCGACCGAAGGGGGGAGATTGATCGCTAATCTAGTCAAATATCCATCAACTACTTCAGCCCTAACCCTTGCGCAACCTGTTCGGATGCCGTGACGCTAAGCAGAACATCCTGCCCCAGCTCCCGATTCACCCGAAGCGCCAACGACAGCTCGAGTGCCAAAGACGACTCCTGGCCTGCCGATTTCCGGCTGGCAGCGGTACGGAAGGAAAAGGGCTCAGAACATTCGAGCACGCAATTCGCCTGGAGTAGGGCGCCGAGCAGCTCCTGGGAGGCCAGCAGCGCACAGAAGCTTCGAGGCTCGGCCGCCGCTCGGCCGCCGGTGCCTCCCTCAAGGAAACGAATCGTTTCCAGTAGTAGCGCGGCAACCGCCTCAGCATCTCCCTCCAATAAAAGAATTCGGAACAGGGACGATTGCCGCGGCCCGGTAGCGGGGGTGGTCGCGTTGGCAGAAACCTCCGTCGGCTTTGACGATGCGATTAGAGAATCCAGCACTTCCGAAACTAATGCGACGTTTGCCCCGGCAAGCACAAAGCTCAGCGCGCCTTCGCGGTTTCCGAAATGCGGCTCGAGCTGCTCCGCGGCAGCGTTGAGCGCCGCCACTGACTCCTTGCACTGTATCGACCCAAACGCGTCGCGTCGGAATGTAAACAGTTGGCGCGTCTTTCCTAACAGTTCGTCCGAGAACTCAGTACCACTCTGAACGGCCAATCGGAGAGTCTCGAATGCTTCAGTGTTCATCAGTCGCGCCCCCCTTGCATGCCACTTTCACACCGACCAAGGTGCAGGCGCGCCTGGTCCCCTCACTACCCAGCATTACATTCTGACCGTTCGGCACGCGCATTTTTGTGCTTACCAAGCGCACACCATCCGGATCGGTCCAATCGAGAAGCAGATGCACCTTCTCGCGACTCATTTCGTGAGGCGAAACGGAAATCACATGCCGCAGACCGCTCGTATCGGTCATACCGAACGTTTCGGTGTGGAGAAACCGAACTTGCCGCGACGCCTGGTCAATTGTCACGTACTCATCGAAATCGAGGGGCTCCAGTTGAGCGGAGACGTCCGCCAGCAGAGCATGCATCTTCGGCATTTGCCGGCCACCGATACCGGCAGACTCGGCGCCATTGCCAGACGACTTGTCGCGGCTTGCACGAATGAGACGCACCTGTATGTCGCAAACCGCGGGACTACCCGCCGCTTGCGGAACGACTACGGTATCGTCAGCTAAACAGAAAGCGCCACCGCCCGCTACCGAGACACCAAGAACCGAAAGACCAAGCGAGGACGCAAAGAAAATTCCGAACGGCAGCGCTCGCCGACGTCGCCCTTCACCTGCCCTCGGGAGGAGCCTCTGCCGCGGTCGCTGAAGCGGCGCTGCCTCCGCGATCGTTCGACACTGCGCGGAATTGTTACACTGGACGTTTCGGTTCAACTGATTCCTCGAGGCTTAACGAGAACCTTGCTGCGCCAGCCAAATGACGGGCGGCGCCTTGCGGCCCTGGGCCGGTACAAGTTTGAAAGGACGGTTCGAGCGGATCCAGTCGATATCGAGACTATCGGTGCGCAGCCCTCCCGGCACGTAGCGCTCTCGTTCGGATGCCTCAGCTTCATGGCTCTCGGAAGCTCCGTCCAATGCATCGGCTCCAATCAACTGAGTTGTCTCGAAATGCATCCGCAACGGCAAATTGAAACTTCGCTCACCACCGAAGCGCCCGGAAGGCGCTGCAACCAGGATCTCCTCCCCGGTTCTCCTCCTCCGCTCACTGACCATCGCTACCATGGGCACAGCCTCCTGCTGCGCCGCGAGCGACGTAGTAGAGGCGTCTTGTCCCTTCGGCTCAAGAGCTTCGAGCTTGGCGACAGTGCCCTCCGAGGGGACATGAAGCACCTTCGCGGTATCATCATTCTCCGGAGACATTACAAAGACCGCAAGAATCGAGGCGAACGCGCCGGCTGCCACCATTACCGGTCGGCTGCCGAACGTTCCCAACCAGTTGCCTTCACGTCCCGGTCGACCGGTTTGAAACCCTCCGCGCTGCGCAAGCACACTACCAGCCCGCGCTGTCAGCGCTTTCCATACACCTCGCGATGGTAACGCGTCGGAGAAAGTCCGAGCCGCCTCCAAATTCCGAGAGGCCTCAAGATTTTCGAACGATGGCTCCGGCGAATCCTCCAACCGGCTCGCGATCCCCTCCCAGAGGCTCACCGGTGCGCCGGCACCGAGAGCCTCATGGCGAACATACGCGCGAAGGGAGTCACCCACCAATTGCAAAGCTGCCGACTGTGACTTGAGCAACGCCGAAGTAACGGCAGGCTCGCTGCGGCTGAGCAGGGCTTCCACTGCCTGCACCTCCGTGGGCGAAAGCTCACCCTCGAGATAGGCCTGCACCAAACCGAGATCCTCTAGCGTCTCCACATCACTACTCTGGTCGGATCGCACGGCGGACCTCGGCCGTCTCTTGCTTCCGTCGTTATCGGTATCGCTCGCCATAAAAAACTTCCCCTAATTGCTCCCGGCGCCCCGGATAGGACCTGAGCTATCAGAACGCGCGAACACTCTTCTCGCGGTAACCCGCTTGCGGTTGTCCTGCGTCCGCCGGTAAATGAAAAAGCCGCTTTGCGACTCCTTCCCCAGTTTTCGAAGCACCAGCTTCTTGATCACCAGCCAGCGACTTGATCACTAACCGGCAACCTGTTGCCAAGCTGTTTGGTTTCCAAACCAAACGGTCGCAGCTGTTCCCCAACGGCTGCGACTCCTGGCCAACTAGCGACACGAACTCACTGATAAAAACTCGACAAGTTCGTGCCTCATTCCCATACTTTCGACGTTACAGCTCGTCGTTCTCTTCTGTCGAAACATTAGAATCCTGCTCGGGCACCGCACGGATCCTGCCGCCTTCCGGCAAGAGCTCAGCCAGCGCAACCTGTAGCCGCTTCCGCGCATGATGGAGTCGACTCATCACGGTACCTTTTGAACAGCCGACAACCTCACTAATTTCAGCGTAGGAGAGCCCGTCGATTTCGCGCAGCATGATCACCGCTCGATGCTCGGGACTTAGCCGTTCGAGCGCCGCTTTGAAACGCACCCGAATCTCCGCTCGTTCGAATTCTTCGTCGGGATTGGCCACTGACGCGAGGTAGATGCCTGCGTCCACGTCGGACTGCTGAGCCGCCGCATCAAGGGATGGAGTATCCTCCATCCCTATTTCCGAACGACGGTACGCCTTCCTCGACAGATCGATGGCCAGGTTGAAGATTATTCTGTACAGCCAGGTATAGAAGCTGGATTGCCCACGGAACGAACCCAGATTGCGGTAGGCCTTTACGAATGCTTCTTGTGCGATCTCTTCAGCATCTTCGTTGTTCCCCAGAACACCGAGAGCTATCGCATGGGCACGGCTCTGATACCGCTCGACAAGCTGACGAAATGCATCATGATCACCCTCTCGCGCACGCTCCACAAGTCGGCGATCCAACTCCCGTACACGATCTGCTTCAACCTTTTCGGGAGTAACGCTTTCAGGCCGCTGCAGCTCTTCGTCAGTTTTCGGATGTAAATGCGAGGGACTCACGGGCGCCGTCTCAGTTCCCAGCATGCCACGACCCGGGATGTTCTTTGTCGTTTCGTGCACGCGACGTTGTTCACGGGATTCTGCAGACCCCAAAAGTTTTGCGCTACCCAACAGTTTCGTATTGAGAAGCAACGTCGTCATGCCGCAGCCCCCCCCCACGAATGGCCCACGCGAACGTCGACTTTCAGGGGCACGCTGAGCGCAACGGCTTGCTCCATTTCATCAACCACCGCATCGCGCACAACTTGAGCTACGTCAGCCTTCGCTTCCACGACAAGTTCATCGTGCACTTGCAGCACTATTCTCGCACTTCCATTCGGAAGCGCCAAGCACGGCGCATCGCTAAACCCAAATCCCCCGGCAGCACCAGCACCGGCAGCACCAGCACCGGCAGCACCAGCACCGGCAGCACCAGCAACTGTCTGCAGTCGACGATGTAACCGAATCATCGCCAGTTTGATGATTTCGGCAGCAGTTCCCTGGATGGGAGCATTCATCATGGACCGACCGGCATACCCGGCATCGCGTCCCTCGGTATCTAACGTCTCCAGATAGCGCCGCCTTCCAAAGAGCGTGCTGACATACCCGCGCTTCTCTGCCTCCTCCTTCAACCCATTAAAATACCCAAGAACACCGGGATAGCGCGCGAAATAGCTGTCGATATATTCTTGCGCCTGGCCGCGACTCACGCCCAGCTCTCCGGCGAGGCGGAAGGAGCCCATGCCGTAAATCAGGCCGAAGTTGATAGTCTTTGCTATTCGCCGAAGCTCCTTCATATCGGCACCGGCTAGTGCGCTGGGACCAAATATTTCCCGAGCCGTCCGCTCATGAATATCCTCGCCGCTCCGGAACGCTTCAGTCAGCCCCGGGTCACCGCTCATATGAGCAAGTATGCGCAGCTCGATCTGGGAGTAGTCGGCCGAGATGAGCACCGACCCTTCTTCCGCAATAAATGCTTCACGGAGGCGACGGCCCCGGGGTGTGCGGATCGGAATGTTCTGTAGGTTCGGATCACTGGAACTCAATCGACCTGTCGCGGCAACAGCCTGATTGAAAGACGCGTGGATGCGCCCCGTTCGCGGATGCACCAATCGCTGCAGTGCCTCGACATAGGTCGAGCTTAATTTGTGAATTTCGCGATACTCGAGAATCCGTTCGACAATTTCGTGGCTGTCGCGAATACGCTCCAGCATCGCAGCATTGGTGGAATAACCCGACTGAGTCTTCTTTATTCCACGGGTGGGAATACCCAGCTTCTCGAAGAGGATCAAACTGAGTTGCTTGGGAGAGTTCAGATTGAACTCCTCGCCCGCCAATTCGTGAATCTGCTGCTCCAGACGCACGAGATCTCCGCTGAATTCTTCACCGAGAGAACCCAACAGGTCGATATCAACCCTGATCCCGGCCAGCTCCATCGCAGCGAGCACCGGAACAAGCGGCATTTCGATATCCTCGAAAACGGCTCGGGGAGAACCGGCTCCGTTCGCATCTCGCTCCCCAAGCAGAGGATCGAGTTTCTCGAAGAGGCGCCAAGAAGCTTCCGCGTCATGGCAGGCATAGCAGGCAGTTTTGTCCAAATCTACCGCTCCGATATGTTCGCAGTCCCCCACCACCTCGGCGAACTCCATCATCACCTCGCCAAGATGCGTCTTGGTCAGTGACTTCAACCCGAAATCGCGCTTATCCGGATCCAACACGTACGCACAAAGCATCGCATCGAATGCAGCACCTTCGACGCGATACCCGTGAGCGTTGAGCACCTCGATGTCGTACTTCAAGTTCGCGCCGTACTTCTTCACGGCAGGGTCCGCGAAAATGGGCGCGAGAAGCTCATACACCTCAGCGCTGTCGAGACGACGCTCTGCATCCAATGTACCGGCGAGCGGGAAATAATAACCGAACGAGTCATTCCAAGAGAGAGAAATCCCCACCAACGTGCAATCCAATACCGCGAGGGATGTCGTCTCCGTGTCAAAAGCGAATGCCTGCTGGAGCCTAAGCTCACGCACCACCTCCTGAAGCGACGCCGCAGTGACAATCTCGAACTTCTTGTCGGCATACCTGTCGGAAGAACGGCCGTCACCCTGTGCGGCGGGCGCTCCGAACAAACCGAAGAGCGACTCGAATTCGAGCTCCTCGAATAACGGCTGGAGACTGTCGGCAACAGGCCCGTTCCAGTGGTAGGTAGCAACCGAGTTCACGCTGCAAAAAGGCTCGACCTTGCAATCCAGACACACCAACTGCCGACTTAGACGAAGCAGCTCCTGGGCTGATTCAATCTTTTGCTGCACCGACGCAGCACCCCGCAGCCCGGTAAGCCCGCCGATTTTCTGGACATTTTCAAGGAGACCATCAATTGATTGGTATTCTTGCAGCAGGCGTT
>JAGRAW010000257.1 GCA_020434415.1 Bdellovibrionales bacterium | reverse complement strand
CACCGGTAAACTCACTGTCACCTTCATCGACGCACCTGCAGTGCTTGCCGCGAAGGGCGATGCTGGGGCTTTGGGAGCTGGGGCTCCTGCGGTAGTGGCTGAATTGCCCGAGGCTGTTGCCCCAATCGAAGTGGCCGCATCCGAAGCGGACGTCGCCGATCTTGAAGTCATTGAGCCGGCTGCAGAGCCCGCTATCGCAACCGAAGAAGACATCGCGGCCGTTGCCATGGCTGACGAAGCGACTACGGAGGCAGCGAGCGGAGTGCCTAGTCTCGATGCCCTTAGCTTCGAGAAGACACACAACGATGCCGGCGAAGTTCTCATCCGGTTGAGTGATGCCGCTGCGTTTGAGCTTCGACGAACCGCACCGAGCGAATATACCCTTTCGCTCCCCGGCGTTGAAGCGGCATCACGCACGACCATTCCGCAAATCGCGCCGAAAAGCTTCCCGGGCATTCGGTCGGCTCGCGCCATTCAAACCGGTGAAAACACCGAAGTGCGAATGTTCGTCGACGAGTCGGTCGACCTCCAAGCGTTTCCTCGCGGCAGTGAAATCGTAGTCCAAGCCACCCCGAGCCTGCTTGCGCAAAACCCTCAGGCTCGCGCGCAGTTGGAGGCGGCTGAGGCGCCCGCAGAGGAAGGCGGCGTTGACGATACCGCTCGTCGCAATCCGACCGGTATTCGTTCGGCAGACGGCTCCAAGATTTACACGGGGCGTATCATCTCGCTCGACCTACAAGACACGGATATCGACAATGCTCTACGCATCATCGCAGAGGTGTCGAACCTTAACATCATCGCCTCCGATGATGTAAGCGGGAAGGTAACGCTGCGGCTCATCGATGTACCTTGGGACCAAGCTCTTGATGTTATTCTCAAGACGAATGGCCTCGACCAGGTTACCGAAGGCAATGTTATCCGTATCGCGCCTGTCGATAAGCTACGCCAAGAGCGAGAGGCTCTTCGTGAAGCGAAGCGTGCCGCAGAGCAACTCGAGGACCTGACCGTCCAGTATGTTCGTGTCAGCTATGCGCGTGTTGGAGAATTGGTAGAGCAAGTTGCGACCGTTCTCTCTGAGCGCGGCTCGGTGATCGAGGATGAGCGAACCAATCAGCTTATCATCAAAGACATCGCCAAAGGCCATGAAGAGGCAGTGGAGCTGATTAAGCGCCTAGACCTGCGCACCCCGCAGGTATTGCTCGAGACACAAATCGTCGAAGGGCAGCGTAACATTCTGCGCGACCTAGGCTTCCAGTGGAATTTCACCTACGTCGAAAGCCCGCAAACCGGAAACGCGACCGGAAACAACTTTCCCAATAGCGTGACCGTAGGCGGCACTGCAGCAGATGCAGGCGGCGGACTGCAGACCGTGAACTTCCCTGCGGTGCTCACGGATGCCGCGGGTAGCGCCATTGCGGCGGTCTTGGACTCCGCAGATGGTAGCCGTTCTCTCGCTGCGCGACTGTCGGCACTGGAGACGGAAGGTAAGGTAAAAGTTATCAGCCGTCCGCAGGTTGCGACCGTCAACAACAAGCAAGCTGAGATCAAGAGTGTCGAAACCGTACGGGTTCGACTCCCTGACTCCGGCACCTCCATCGCTACCGGTTCCGGCGCTTCTGCAAGCGGCGGCGGACGAACGGCATTCGAGGAGATTGAAGTTGGTATCGAGTTGACCGTTACGCCACAAGCGTCCCCTGATTACTACGTGCTGATGGATGTTATCGCCCGGTCCAGTACCTTCGGTTCGACCGTAGTAGACAACATTCCGTCCACCCTCGAGCGTGAGGCAACTTCCACCATCCTCGTCAAGAGTGGACAGACATTTGCGCTCGGCGGAATCTATCGAATCGAGGATACGGACCAGATTCAGGGAGTGCCGTTCTTGAAAGACATTCCCTTCCTCGGAGTGCTGTTCCGTAGAAGCTTCGTCGATAAGAGCGATGAGGAGCTGATATTCTTCATCACTCCGCACATTGTCGAAGGAAGTTTCGACCCGAGCTTGATGTAGTAACTCGGGCAGGTAGTGCACAAGACGGTGGTGTTGATCGGCTTTCCGGCTGCCGGAAAGACGTCGGTGGGGAGAGAGCTCCAAGAGCGGTACGGTTGGAGCTGGGTTGATGTTGACGATGCGGTAGAGCGGAAAGATGGGCGAGCAATCGCCCGGATTATACGGGAAGACGGGGAGCAGCAATTCCGAACGCTGGAGAGAAATGCGTTCGTGGAAGCGCTACAGGCCAAAGCTCGAGTGGTTTCGATTGGTGGGGGTGCGTTGATGAACGTGGACACCCACTCGGAGCTTGTGAGAGGCACTCGCGACGGATCGCTACTAGCGGTCTGTCTGTGTGTCTCGCCGCAGACGGCCGCGAAGCGCATCTGCGAAGAAGTCCAGCGTTCGGGACCAACTCGGCCTTTGCTCGCAGCAGCTGCTGATAATGCTGGTGCGCCGGACCTTCCGACTATGGTCGAGAGAGTTCGAAACCTGATGAAGAAGCGCGAGAGCCTCTATCAGTTTGCAGAGCACCGGGTTGCTACCGACAACGCCTCAGTGGAAGAAGTCGTCGCTGAGGTGATGCGTCTGGTTGGAGGGGAGCAGAAATAGCGAACTCCTCTGAACTGGACGGTCGAGCGTGACGACCTCATGGAGAAGCTGCACGCCCCGAATAGAATGTGACCGCTGCCGGAGCGCGCTCCGGAAGAAGCGATGTGATTTTACAGCCGCAGGGTAGTGGTGCCGCGGTACGTTTTTACCACGACGGGAGTTACCAGAGTGACTTTATCAGTATCTGAAGATCTTAGTGCTGTTTGCTTGGAGGGCAACAGAATGTCAATCATCTCTAGGATAGGGCTAGTTGGATCATTGGTCGCAACCGCCTTCGGCGCAATCAGCTGTGGAAGCGGTTCCTCGAACAATGACCAAGGAACATCCGTAACCGCAATCGCGTATTTCGCGGAGGATCCGGATGAGCCAGGCGTGTTCCCCTGCGACCAAGCTCAGTCGGGAGCGATACTGCCGCTCTTCGAAGACATCAATGTGGTCGATGGTCGTGTCGGCACGGACTCTTACACTTCATTCGGAATCCAGAACATGCTTGCCGTTCAGACTTTCCGAGTGACCCGAATCGACTGTTCCTACTCGATTCCAGGTTCATCGATTCAGGTGCCGAATAGCTCGATTGCTACAGGGATTGTGCTTGCACCGGTGGAGACAGGAGAGGATGGCGGCGACCAGTTCGCACAGTTCTCCTGCATACCGTTCCCGATTGTGCCGCCGGAGATTTACTCCTTCGTCAACAACAACCAGAACTCGATGCCGCAGCTCCCGTTCCGCATGAACGTGCTTTGCTCGGCAACCGGAGTAACCCAAGCGGGAGACACGCTGACCACGAACCCTCTAGGCTTCGACGTGCAGTTTGTCGACTTCGCTGAAGGGCTCGGAATCAACGGACCGTTCGACCAAGGACCAGGCACGGGCGGCAATGTTGTCTTCGAGGGAGATAGCGAGGGACCGGATGGCGAGACTGGGGCAGCATCGGAAGCTCAAGTCGACGGATCGGTTGCCGGCGACGATTTTGTAATCGAGTAGAGCAGGCAGTTTGGTACACCTGACGGGATTGAGGAAGATATAGACTTGTCGAGCGGCGTCAGGGCGAACCGAGGCGAGCTTTAAGGAAAGGCAAAATGTTACAATCCAAATTTGGAAGATCCTTTGTGGGAGTTGTTGTCGGCGCCTCGATGGCCTGTGCGTTCCTGGCCTGCGATGGTGGCGGCGACACGGACGGCAATCCTGACTCGGTGGGTGTCGGCGATCAGTTTGTCGACAACGGCGGCGCAGGCAGCACTTTGCGTATCACGGCCAACGGCCCCATTCCGGTCGGTGGTAGGATCGACTTCCTGGTGACGGCGACCGACCCGAGCGGCCTGCCCCTCTCCAATATTCGACTGAATTGCGAGAGCGAGCACGGCATTGCAATCATCGAGCCCTCACGCGGTGGCGTGGCGTTCGAGCACACGAATGTGAACGGGATCATGAGTGGGGTGCTAGGCGGGGTTGCCCCGGGAAGCTACCTCCTCGAGTGTCGAGGGCCTCAAGGGTTCAACCTACAGGACCGAATCAGTTTGCTCGTTACCGGCGATGTGCCGGAAGGATTTGACGGATTCCCGGGAGCTGCAGGGGGCAACCTCGGTGGCGGGACGATCGTGGAAGTTCCCGATGAGGACTTGACCGTGCGCCAAGTTCAAATCGTGACCGTCAGCGGAGAGCCGGCGCGAAACGGGATTGTCGACATTAGCTTCAATGGTGACTGTGACGGTGACCCGACCACGGTAGATCCGGAAGATTACGGCTTTGACAACTTCCAGATGACCATCACCAATCAGCGTGACGATCGGGCTTTCGTGAACTCGGTGACAATCAGCATCCCATCGCTTGGGATTTCCGCCACGCAACAGTTGGGCGGGCTGGTCATTCCGGATAACGCCGAGGTCGACCTGGTGGGGACCTTCACCGAATTTCCGGCCGGCAGCAGTGTCAAAGTCATTGCAGGCAGCGGTGGACCGGCAGTGCCTACAGGTACCTACAACGTTACCTTTACGGTACGAGGTAGCACCGGCAGTGGAGACAGCTTCACGCTTCAGCAGAATGCTGCGGTTACCTTCGGTGCTGTAGACAACTGCGGATAGCCTGGGCCCTACCGCTTTAGGGCGGTGGGACGCGGACCTTAGAAGGCCCTTCCGGAAACGGAGGGGCCTTTTTCGTTTCGGTTGCGGTAGACGCCGGGGAGAAAGCCTCTAGAGGGCGTCCCACCATAGATGCTATAGAGCGCTCTAGCTCTCCATTCTCGATGAATCGCGTTCGGGATGGAAGTCAGAGGAGGATGTATGAGCGAAGACAAGAAGATAGCCGAACTACGAAACAGCCTCCAGGAAGCTCCGGGCGCCCCTGAGTTTGTTGAGCTAGCCGAGCTCCTGGCCGAAAATCCGGAGTTCCGACCGGAAGCGCGGGAAGTTTGCTTCCGTGGGCTTACCGCCGATCCACACAATCTCGTGGGTCGACTGACGCTGGCCCGCTTGTTCTACCTCGACGGTTTGGGAGAATTCTGTGTCAGGGAACTTGTCGAGCTCCGAAGACAGAATCCCGCGCCTGCAGTTGATAAACTACTCAAGTCTTTCGGCGGCTTTGCTGAAGCATTTCTTGATGGAGCGTCCTCCGTTGCGAGTACTGAGACCAGCAATGTTTCGGAGACCGAGGAAGATACGGTGGCTGAAATTGATCTCGACGTGGAGTTCGAGGAGGCTCTCGACGAGCTGACCAAAGAGTCCGCGTAACATGCTCGAGCATGCCTGCTTGTTGCAGCTCAAAACCAATACTGCGCTGGGAAACAATCCCCGGGGCCAAGCTGAGGAGTTCGTGTTATGAATCTCGCGTTAATTAACGGTCCGAATCTCAATCTCCTCGGAACGCGCGAGCCCGAAATCTACGGCAGCCTCACCCTTCCTCAGCTAGTTGCTCGTGTCACTGAACATGCCGCGACACTGGGATTCGGGATTGAGTCATTCCAGTCCAACGTCGAAGGAGAGTTAGTCACCTACATCCAGCAAGCCCGTGGGAGTTCGCAGGGTATAATCATCAATCCCGCCGGATACTCTCACACCAGCGTCGCCATACGCGACGCAATTTCGGCAGTGGGACTTCCGACGATCGAAGTCCATCTTTCGAACATCTTTGCCAGAGAAGAGTTTCGCCACCACTCCCATGTCAGCGCCGTTGCGAAGGGAGTAATTTGCGGCTGTGGGGTGAAAGGTTACCTGCTCGCAGTCGACGCCCTGGCAGAGCTGCTGAAGTAAGTTGCGACGACGGGGACGTCTTGCCTTGTCATCGCGAGAAGCATTGTGGCTTGCCTCGATACGACGTGGCGATCGTGTTTGGTCCGTCAGGACTGAAGAGCACGCGGCGGGGGGGGAAGAGGGTTTGGCTGAGTTCCCCAAGATTGCCACAAGTAGGAAGATTGCCTGCGGCAATTTCCCACTTTCGCAATGACATGTTGCCACAGCTTGTTGCGAGATGGGAGAATCGCCGCGCGATTGTTCCTATCGTGGCAAGCCACTTTCGCAATGACAA
>JAGRAW010000256.1 GCA_020434415.1 Bdellovibrionales bacterium | reverse complement strand
CAACCTTGTCATTGCGAAGGTGGGAAATTGCCGCAGGCAATCTTCCTACCTGTGGCAATCTTGGGGAACTCAGCCAAACCCTCTTCTCCTTCCCCCATCCTCCCCATCCTCCCCTTCCTCTCGAGTTCGTCTAGCGCAGCAATGCAAAAGCAAGTAGGCCGATGACCAATAAACTGCCAAGCAATCCGCACGCAACCAGACCAAGCCCAAAATACAGTACCACCAGGAGCATCGGATGCTTTCTCGCGAATTGCTCGAACCCGGTCAGGTGTGACGGCACCGTCGGAGGAAACGCTTCCAGCTGCTCAGCGAGTGCGAGCATCGCGTCTTCGATCCTATCCGGCGCGAGGCGTTCGAAGTCGGCTTCGGATCGTACATTCGCCCCCCATCGAAGCGTGCCCGGAAACAAGAAGAAACTGGGCTGGCTTCCCGGCACCCGGCCCTCGGACAGTAGCTCGCTCAGCAGCGAGCGAACGTTTGGCCGTGCAATGAGTGCCTGCGCCCAGGGGCCGTCGTGACTCCACACGCGATACGGAAACTCTCCCCCTGCAGCACCGTCGCTCACCTCGACCAATCGCCGAAAGCGATTCAGGCGGTCAATCATAGCTCGCAACTGCAGGTCCGGTGCGGTCACCTGCAGACGTCCCAATGTGGTAGTGGTGACTGTCGTCTCGACGATATAGCCAACCGTCTGCCGGTACCGAACCTCACCGACATACCGGGTACGGCGCCGAGCAACGACTGCAAATTCCAGTTTTCTAGTTGCTTCCTCCTTGACGAATCGCCGACACCCCGTCGCTTGGACCGCCCGATAGCCTCGCGCGGAGAGTCGTTCAAGAAAGCTATGGAACGGTCTATCCATCGCAGACGCCAATGCTCTAGCGTCCGACGACAAGGCGCACCCCGAGCGCGAGCAGGACTGCGCCCATGACGCGCTCGAACCATGCGCCGCCGCGAACCAGTGCTTGACGGATAGCAGGGAGATTGCAGAAGAACGACAAGGTCGCGAACCATGCAAAAGTGGCCACGCCTAAGTAGACCGCATAGCCCCACTGCACGGTAGACGGCGTCGTCGGTTTGATAACCACGGTAAACAACGCGAGACAAAATAGCGTCACCTTGGGATTCAGCGCGTTGGTGAGCAAGCCTCGGCGAAACGAGAGCGCTGCCACTCCGGGAAGTGCAGCTCTCGATGGCGAAGGCAGCCCGGATAGCGCCGGCTCTCCCGAAGCGCGCAGCGAAAGCACTCCCAGATAGCAGAGGTAGCATCCGGCAATTATTTTCAAGGTGTCGAAGATAAAGGTTGCTTGCGTCAGGAGAACGCCGAGCCCAATCACGCAGTAACTCGCGTGTAGCATAATGCCGAGCGCCACGCCTGCGCTGGTCCACACACCCGCTCGCCTCCCGAGCGCCACGCTTTGCCGAAACACGATCGCGAAATCCGGTCCCGGACTTGCGACAGCGAGAAGGTGAACTCCTGCAATCGTCAGAAACTCGTGGAGATACGACTCACTCACCTTCGGCGACACCCAGCGCTCGAAGCACGGCACGAACAACCTCGGGTCTCCCGAAGACTGCGTGGCAGTAGCCCTTTTCGAGATCGAGCTCCGAGCGCGGTAACGGGACCCACAGGCCGCCGACTTCAGCCATCAGGGCCGAGATAGGGAGCATGTCCCACAAGCGCAGGTTCAACTCGACCATCGCGCTCAGGCCGCCCAACAAAGCGAGGCTGTGACCGTAACAGTCGTAGTACATCCTCGAATTGCGAAACGTGTGAACCACCGTGTCGAACATCCCGAGGCTGCCGTTTCTGGCAGCCATGAGGGGCGTGCTGATACCGACGGTCTCCAATTCTATCGCCGCACCCTGCGGAACCGGAGGAAGCTTGGGCAGCGGCACGCCGTTGCGGGTAACCCCCAGTCCCTTTCCTCCGCTCAAGCAAAAGCCGAGTGCCGGATGATCCAGATAGCCCAAGACGGGCACCTGCTTATAGGAAAGACCGAGCATGGTGCCGAAGGTCGGAATGCGGCGCACCAGATTGTCGGTGCCGTCAATCGGATCGATGGTCCAACAGTAGTCGGAATCCGTGTTGGTCGTGCCGAACTCCTCGCCGAGGATACCGTGGTCCGGATAGCGTTCATTGATCCGCGCTCGAAGGAGTTCTTCCGCGCGAATATCAACTTGCGTAACCGGCGACTTATCGGACTTCAGCTCGGATTCGTAGCTGTTCTGCTCCCAGAGCTCGAGCACCAGTGCCCGACACTCCTCGATCAGCGTGGTGCCGAAGGCATACAGCTCTCGTGTTTCCCCCGCGCTTAGCGGCGATGGCTGCGCATTCATCCCCTACTCCGGCAGGCCATAACGGCCGTCCATTCCGATATTCTTCAGCAGACCGCTCTCAGCGTAGAGCTGCAGTTTGTCACGGGAATCGGCAATATCGAGGTTACGCATCGTAAGCTGCCCGATACGATCCTCCGGACTGAATGCTTCCTGCTCGACGCGCTCCATCGACAACTTTTCAGGATGGTAGGACAGATTAGGCCCGGTGGTATCGAGGATGGTGTAGTCATCACCTCGACGAAGCTCCAGCGTCACCTCACCGCTCACGGCTCGGGCCACCCACTTCTGCAAACACTCGCGCAGCATCAACGCTTGCGGGTCGAACCATCGTCCCTCGTAGAGGAACCGGCCCAGACGGCGGCCCATGGTAAAATAATTGTCCTGGGTGCTTTCGTTATGAATCGCATTCAGCAAGCGCTCATAGGCAATGTGCAGCAAGGCCATTCCCGGTGCCTCGTAGATGCCTCTGCTTTTCGCCTCGATGATCCTGTTCTCAATCTGGTCGCACATTCCCAGACCATGGCGGCCACCGATGGCGTTTGCCTCCAGCACCAACTCGACTTGGTTGGTGTACTCGGTGCCGTTGATGGCTACCGGCACTCCCTCGATAAACGTGACGGTCACCGTTTCCGGCTGCACCTCGACGCTGCCGTCCCAAAAGGCAACTCCCATGATGGGCTTCACGATCTTCATGCTTTTGTCGAGAAACTCGAGGTCCTTCGCTTCGTGCGTGGCCCCCCAGATATTGGCGTCGGTCGAATACGCCTTCTCAGCTTTGTCGCGATACGCGAAACCCTTCTGTTCGAGAAACTCGCTCATCTGCTTCCGTCCGCCGAGCTCCGCGACGAATGCCTTGTCGAGCCACGGTTTGTAGATGCGAATCTGCGGGTTGACCATCAGGGAGTAGCGATAGAAACGCTCGATGTCGTTACCCTTGTAGGTGGAGCCATCGCCCCAGACGTTTACTCCGTCTTCTTTCATCGCGTTGACCAGCATCGTGCCGGTTACCGCTCGACCAAGTGGGGTAGTGTTGAAGTATTTCTTGCCGCCGCTTGAAACGTGCCACGCGCCGCACGCAAGCGCAGCGAAGCCCTCTCTGACAAGTTGCGGACGGCAATCGAGTAGGCGCGCCTCTTCGGCTCCGTACTCGCGAGCGCGAGTAGGAATATCGCTCAGGTTCTGTTCATCATACTGTCCGAGGTCAGCCGTATAGGCATACGGCGTCGCCCCTTTCTCGCGCATCCAAGCGATAGCAGTGCAGGTGTCCAAGCCGCCCGAGAAGGCGATACCGACCCGCTCGCCCGTAGGGAGCGCTGACAGAACTTTTCCCATTCTAAAATCTCCTGAGACTGATTAACCCGGCAATCTTATGGAGAATTACGGAATAGTCAAGAGCGCGCGAGACAGAATCGCGCATGTCCGGCTAACGCTGGTCGTAGGCCGCAAGAGAGCGCTCCCCCCAGCGAATGGAGTAGCGAGCGAGGCCCAGGTTGAATAGCACCAGCAGCAGAGAGACGACCAGCGCACCACCTAGGTACGCCAACGACTCGGGCGTCACCTCCCGCGCGTACGGCCTCGTCAGCCCCACCACCACGGCGGAGAACCCGAGATTCACCAGAATCACGACCACTGCGGTCACCATGTAAATCATGCTGCCGAAGCTCGCGATGAGTTCCGAGGGATGCTCCCAATTGAAGTCGACGAAATAGCAACCGAAGCCTATCGCCATTCCCAGAAGCCCGACACACTGCACCACGTTGAAGGCGATCTTGAGGAGCGCGATCCAGCCCGACTTGTAGAGGATGATACTCGAAGCACCAAAGATGACGCTCGTAATCAACGCGATAGGGATAAGCCAGGTGAGGAGCTTCACCCGAAGAAAAGTTCGAGAGTCGATGGGGGCGCTCTGAAGCACCCAATAGGACTGCCCTTCTCTAGAAATGCTGGGAAATACCATCCGTGTCGCCATTGCAGTGATGACGAAGGCCTCTAGACAAATGTTGGTGATGATCAGGAACATTCTCCACCAGCGTTCCTCGCTGATCGGCAGTGCCTGCTGAAAGAGGTGCTGGAAGTTCAATAGGTAGACGTAGAGTGCACTCAGGCCGAGGAGCAAGATACACTGCACCGACTGGGTGATATCGCGTGAGGTGCTCTTCGCTTCCTTGATTAACACCGCCCTGGTCGGCTCATCCAGGAAGCTTAGCACACGGCTGTAGCGCTGATGGCTCTTGCGGCTATCCAGTTTGCTGCTCTTCTTGCCGAGCGCCGCTCTTGAAAATCCTTCGAAGTGCAGTAGACGGACGATAATGAAAGCCAGCGCGAAGAATGCCGTCGTGACCGCGTATAAGAGAACGACATAGACGCCTAACGGCTGCCCCCCAGGCACCAATAGCTCTCCCAGGCAGTTCGCCACCCAATGGGAGGGAGACCAGGCGACGTTGGTGATCGAAAGAAAGGATACGATTCTCAACACGTCGGTGAAGTCGATGGGTGTTCCATCGTTGATCGTGAAGACCGCCAGTCGCGTTAGCCAGTACAAAGCCGCTAGCGACATTACGCCGACTAGCGCCATCAACTCCCGCTTTCGATTTGCCGGGATGAATGCTGCAATCAAGGTCGCGATACACATCGCCATCAGCGCCGGGATTGCAAAGTAAGGAAGGAGTACCAATATGCCGTACACGGCATAGCGCATGCCCCCGCCGAAAAACACGCCGAACGCGACGATGACCGGCAGCAAGAACACGAGCGTCATCCACGAGGAGCTAATCATCACCTCCAGCCATTTTCCGACGAAGAATCGCCGGGACGATAATGGGGAAGCGAGTATCAATCCAAGATCTCTCGACATGAACAGCGCCCCAAGCGCCGACGCGAGATTGGTGACCAGCAGCATCCCGAACAAGAAGACCAAAATGAGTCCCAAAAAAAGACGAGGATGGAGATAGGCGAAATCGAGCTGGGTGTGTGTCTGCTGCAACACCCACAGCGTGGCCGAGTAACAACCGACGATAATTACTGCCGTCAGCACGAGAACGACGGCGTTACGTATCCACATGGTCGCATCTTCGTCGCGTCGCTGCCAACGATTGCGTGCCGCCAGCACTCGGGGCTTGATCGTCACATAGAACGCAGGACTGGGCGTGGTGTTAGGCATTGAGAGTCAACTCGAGGAAGATATTTTCGAGATTGCGGTCGTGCAGACCCGACAGGGCTCGAAGGTCAGCCATGCTACCGACACTGAGAATCTTGCCGTGATGAATGATCGCCATACGGTCTGATACTTCCTCGGCGACATTCAAACTGTGCGTCGAGAGAAAAATTGTCATGCCCTTGCTTGCGTACCGACGGAACGACTCCTTGAGCAGCTTTGCTCCGTGAGGATCTAACCCTACCATCGGCTCGTCGACGATCAGCACTTGGGGCTCAATCGCGAGGGCAGCGCAAGTAGCGATACGCTGCTTCATGCCGTGAGAATAGTTCTCAATCAGCTCATTCTGCCATTCCGCAAGCCAGTACTCGTCGAGCAGCTCATCGATGCGGTGGTCTGCCGCAGCTGCTTTTATCCCATACAGTTCACAGACGAAGTAAAGATACTCTCGGCCGGTGAGGCCGGCGTAGACATGGGGACGATCGGGAATATAGCCCGTGGCGCGTTTTGCCCGTAGGGGTTCGTCCGCCAGATTATATCCGGCGATCCAAATGCCGCCGCTGTTCGGCTTCAGAATGCCGCAAAGCATCCGGAGCGTGGTGGTCTTACCGGCTCCGTTTACGCCGAGAAAGCTG
>JAGRAW010000255.1 GCA_020434415.1 Bdellovibrionales bacterium | reverse complement strand
CGCCGTGCATGTCGACTCTTTTGTGAGCTTGAGACCTATTCGGACCGAGGCAGGACAGTTGCTAACTCCGCAGTCGCCTCGCACAAATCTTTCCAAACGTAGTTTGGTGCGATCTCCAGCTTCGAAAGAAGCTCTCGCGAGTATTTCCCGGTCGACACGAAACCAGTACGGTAGCCCATGGCATGGCCACCACCCAGATCTGATATCGGATCGTCGCTGATTAGAAGGATCTCTTCTGCGGGAATTCGCCATTGCTCGGTAGCTTTGGAAAAGTAGTCAGCGCTTGGCTTTCCCAGCGTTTTTGCTGGATGCCCGGTAGAGTACTCGAGTCCGACAACAATCGCTCCAACGTCGGGACGCACAAGACCTGACGCATCATTGAAAACTCGATTTCTGTGTAGGCAGAGGAAGGCGCTATGACGTTCCGCGATTGCAGTATGAGCCGCATGGAGAAGCTGATTTGTTATCGTGTAGCCTCCTCCACAAATCACCGCGTCGACGTCGGGAGTCTGACGAATCTCGACTCCGTGTTCCCTTACAAAGGTCTCTAAAGTTGAGCTCCCCAACACGATCGCTGAACGGATCCGGCTCAGCTCGTTCGAAAGAAACAGCAGAGGGGTCAACAGCTGCGATGACTGAATAGGAAGTTCTCGTTCTGAGAGAATCTCTAAAATAGCTTCCGGTGTCTCGACGGTATTGTTGGTGATGATTCCGAACGGAATTTCATGTTGCTGAAGAAAGCAAAAGAGACCGCGGCTGCCTGGAAGCGGCTCGTGCGTCTTGGCTCGAAGCAGCACACCCTCTAAATCGAACAATATGGCAGATACCGGCATTTAAAGTGCCTCCGTAAGTCGTAGCTGTCTCGGTTCCAATTCCTCACCGATCAACCCAACCCCTACTACGAAACATCCGGACCGTCCGCTGCATTCTTTTACCATTCTTCTTACCGCCACGGCGATTCTAAAACACTCCGCCTTTCCGTAGGAGAGCTATCATACCGATGAGTAGGACAGCTGGAACTGCGCAACATGCGGCCGATACCGCGAACACCCTCCAGAATTCTCGACTCGGCAGATTCTCCATCTCGAAGAAATTTGAACAGTTATGGCTGTAAAACTGGGCGGAGCGGTGTTGACGAGTCTCGAATCCGCTGGAGCTTCCCGCGCAAAAGCGGCTGCGAGTGCTCCAGAGCGAAACAGGTTGGTGACATTTGCGGCCTTTCGTCCATGTCCAATTCATGATTGCAGCCGAAGTTGCCTTCGTACGAAACTCACCAGAGCAAGCAAATTGCTCCGATTGCCAACCTACGTTGACGGGCATACGTGCTCTTGCGCCAAAAACTGACTAGCGTTCGCTCTGTGACATTTTAAATGCTACGCATCTGGTCCCTCAAGGGTGACGCTTCGTAGAAAGGAGCGCACAATCCCTAACGTTTGCTCCGGATTATCTTGTATCATGAAGTGGCCTGCGTTGCGTATTGTGTGGGTTTGAAGATGTTCTGCTTCTGGTCTCGCCGTATAGTGGCTTCGCTCACCAATAATCAAGCACCTTGGCACCTCTGACTCGGAAAACGCTTGGAGAAGCTTTCCAGACTCAGACCACGAAATGATCGATTTGGATGTCTCGTAGAATACATGATCAGGGATTGAGTCTAAGGCTGTGCGACGTAAAGCAGCGCTTGGTTCTTCGCAAGACGCAAGTGAAGCCTTGAGTTCCGAATAGTATCCACCTTGAAAATCCGCGAAGGAGAGCTCTGCGACCTTTCGGCTAGCTCCGCAGTCAGCCCCGGTTAAATTACCCTCCAAACTGCTCAGTGACAGCACGGCTCCGGTATTTGCTTCGAGTAGAAGAGTTCCGATCATTCCGCCGAGTGAATGACCGATGACGTGGAAACGACTTATTTCGAGTGATTCGCAGAATTCGGAAATCAGTTCGACCTGTTGGAAAATATCGTAGCTTGCGTCGGCTGGCTTGGATGATGCGCCGAATCCGAGCAGGTCTGGTGCAATGAGGTCGAAGTTCTCGAACTGCGTACTACAAAAGAACGGCCCGAACAATCCGCTATTCGACTGCAGACCGTGCAGCAGTAGCAGCGCAGCACCGGAAGCCGGTCGCCGTTGAAAAGCCAGTCTGAAAGCATTCTTTACCCGAACGGAACCAGAAGTATGTTTCGGCATTAGATTGGCCTTCTCGTGAGAAAACTCTCCCGTCGAATGCGAAGCAAAAGCGCTCAGGGACGACTTCCGGCCATCAGCGGGATATCGCCACTCAAGCCCCATTGTTCGACCATAATCTGTGAATCGGAAGATCTGACGTAGTAGTAATTCCCTTCCGCCGGGCGCCAGACAGCGATATCGAGGACGCCGTCGCCATCGAAGTCGGCTTTGAGCGGCTTGTCATTCGGAAGGCCAAATTGTCGAACGATAACATTGCGGGAGGAATATCCCTGGCTAAAGGTATTCACGTACCAGGCTCCGGTGGCTGGTCGCCACACCACCAAGTCAGCGACTCCGTCGCCGTCGTAGTCTCCGATGATGGGAATGTCCCCCGGAAGACCCCATTGATGACTGGAGACCTCATTCGAACGGGAGTAGCGGATAAACCAGACGCCACTTGCGTCTCGCCAAACAATTTTCTCATCGATCTGATCGCAGTCTAGATCCATGCCGCGCGGTGAGGTTGTCGGACAGAGTTCGATGCGCTCTCGGATCAGCAGCACACCCACCCTCTGCTCGTCCAGAAGATCAACGGTGTTCGGCGCGATCGCTCGGTCCTGCAAGTCATCAGTCAAAGAAATAGAGCTTTGCTGAAACTGGTGTCGACCACCTAAGGTGAATTCGGCGAGGCCGACTTTGGCCGCGTCTTCACCGGTCGATTCGTCGTTGTACAGCGCTTGAGCACATGTACCGCCCGGAGTTCCACGCACCGGGCAGACGAACTGAGCCCCATTGAAGATCGTCGGAGCCACGCCAATTCCCGGCTGAACATTCAGGCTTGGTGTTCCCAAAATAGCTTCGAAGGCACTTCTAGCCTCAGACGTCGACGCAATGCGATAGCCGGTATCGACCAGCGAGGCTTCAACGTCATTGTAGATCGTTGTGCTACTGCCTTCCGTTATCACGAACACTCTGCCGGAACTCAGGTCTAAGAACTCGGGTCCAAACTGGCTCTCCGCAAGAGGGACGACTTGAGCGAACGCGGGGCGGGAGGTTGAGGCGACGACAAGAAAAAGTAATGAAGAGACGGTCAAGCGGATGGAGAAGCTGGTTGGTTCAAGCATGACGTACAGACCGAAAAGAAGAGATTTCCTACTGCGACAGAATAGTTCGAATGTTCGGCAGATTCACTTCCGTCGCCTGACAACTACCCTAGACAGATACCACAAGTCTTCCGAAACAACCGCTCCATTTTTGGTGTCTACCTATCCGGTCTCTCAAGGCTCCTTTGAAGGTGGGCAAAGCGGCGGTATAGTAGGAAAATGAAGAAAAGTGAGCTCAGCAAGCCGACAACCTCAGGATACGCGCTTCAAGACTCCCTCGGGTACACTCGCTGGGGCGAAGGCATAGAGGCCGACGCGCTTCAGCAGATGCAAAATGCCTGCCGTTTGCCGATTTCGGTAAAGGCGGCGCTTATGCCGGATGCGCACGTGGGCTACGGCCTGCCAATTGGCGGGGTGCTCGGCACCAGAGGCGCCGTAATTCCCTATGCGGTCGGAGTGGACATAGCCTGCCGCGTCATGATTTCGCTGGTAGACCTGCCGCCGAAGACCATTGCCAGGGATCCTTCGCGCCTGAAACGGGCCCTGGAGAAGGAGACACGCTTCGGCATCGGCGCGAATTTCCGCGATAGACATGACCACGAAGTCATGGATGAAAACTGGGCATCGAATCCGGTAACGAAAAAGCTGAAAGATAAAGCATGGGCTCAGCTCGGCACGAGCGGCTCGGGAAATCACTTTGTGGAATGGGGAGAGTGCGAGCTGTTCGAGCCTGTAAAGGGAATCGAGCCGGGGCGCTATCTTGCTCTAGTCTCTCACAGCGGTTCGAGAGGGACGGGCGCCGCGGTAGCAGCGCACTACTCCAAGCTTGCGCAGTCCTTGCATCCGACGCTTCCCCGAGAGCTACGGCATCTTGCCTGGCTTCCGATGAACGGAGAAGGTCAGGAGTATTGGCAAGCAATGGAGCTGATGGGTAAATACGCGTCCGCCAATCATCACTTGATTCATCGCGGAGTATTGCGCGCCGCCGGCGCCAAGTCACTATCCTACGTGGAAAACCATCACAATTTCGCTTGGAAGGAGCGCCACGACGGCGAAGATCTGATTGTGCATCGCAAAGGGGCAACTCCTGCCGGCAAAGGCGTCCAAGGGTATATCCCCGGAACGATGACCGCTCCGGGCTTCCTCGTCGAAGGCCTAGGCGAACCCGACTCGCTTGATTCTGCCTCTCACGGTGCCGGACGTCGGATGTCGCGCACCGCAGCAAAAAGCTCCATCACCAGGCACGAAATGAAAAAGCATCTCCGCGAGCGTGGTGTAGAGCTGCTTTCTGCCGGACTGGATGAAGCACCGCAAGCATACAAGGATATCGAAGCGGTCATGCGAGCTCAGGAGTCACTGGTAAGAGTGCTTGGCCGATTCCAACCCAGGATTGTGAAGATGGCTCCGGAGGGCGAGAAGGCGGAAGATTGAGCCTCGGCTGAGCAGTGCACTACCTATCACAAAACGCACGCGAAGTCCGCTCCGATTCTTTGCTATACGCCTGACGCCGCCGCAACAACGGAGGGAGGGGAGAATCAATCTATGCAATCTCCGGTCTCGTGCACGCTAGACGAAGGCTACGGCTCGACAAGGTGAGCCCTCGACACCTCGAATTCTCAATGGGAAAGCGTGAAGTTGGAATTCCCTGACATCAATCTGTTCTAGATTTACCAATCCTTCCAGCAGTAGGACCCCAGCTTTGCAGAGCAAGACGTTAACGTCGTGGTCCTGGGTGACCCGAGATTCTACTCCGACGCTGTCGATTCCAATCATCGAAACCCTGCAGTCGATTAGGAATTGAGCGGCATCGAGTGACAGTCCGGGCGGCGTCCTGGCACGAGCCGTTTAGTTTCCAGTATCTCTTCCATGTGACCAGTTCGAAGCACCAAGATGGAATCGCTTATCTCCTCCGGTTCGACGAGCGAACGCAGTTCCTCGGCGGTAGTGTCCACCCCTCGCTTTGGCATGTCTATGACGACTGCCCGTCCGCACCATCGTTCAAGTGGTATCTTGTCTAGAGTGGCACCGTCTTTCAGGAAGTAGTGCGGACCCTGAACATGAGTTCCGCTTTGAGTGCAAATTTTTAGGTCATACACGAATTCAGGATTCATTCCGCCAACTCGATTATGTGGACCGTCCGGTTTGCATTCCGGATTGCCTGGGAAGAGAAATCCGTCGATGTCGTAGGTTAGATCAATCATTCTCATCGTGAGTCTTTCCGCTAGTCTTCTTTCGCTCGTCCCTCGTTTCGTCACACCTCCTCTTTCCTGACGAGGTAGGGCAGAATAACCGTCGTATAGGCTATGTTCTCTGTTTAAATTCGAGCCAGGCATCCCAGATATCACGCGCCGACTTTTCGAACGCGTCAAGAGGAGGTGAGTCCGAATCGAACCACTTGGCAAATTCTTCAAAAACTATTCGAGCGACTTCATCTGGATTGGCAGCATGGCGCAGTCTTGGAAGTATTGTACCGACTTCCGATTCGTATTCGTCAGAGTTGTCGCCGGAGTCGAGCGCCTTCAAGTCATGGCTAAAGAGAATCTGGGAAACACGTTCGTAGAGGCCCGCATACTGACTTTTAAGCTTTTTGCGATCGCTGGAAGTCACTCGAGTTAACTGGCTGTGGGTCTGGGGCTGAAACAACCATTGAAAACAGGCTAAGTGTAGCACCGCCGGAGATTCGGTGCAGCTTTTTGACATGATCCTCGAAAGACGGACTGGCCCCCATGTAACCGCTCTACGACGACGAAGCGGCGCTTCGCGACGAGAGGGGAGGGGAGCATTATTGGAGGAATTCCCGGGGGCCTCGCGCTTTGAGAATCAATTCGGCGGACTCAGTCATCGAATCGCTCGGGCGACATGAAATGCGTAACCCTCTTGGCTGATCCTCTAGT
>JAGRAW010000254.1 GCA_020434415.1 Bdellovibrionales bacterium | reverse complement strand
GTGGAATCTTTGAACATCTCCCGCCGACGGTGTTTTACCGGATGGCGTTCTGACGTGGGGCGAATGATTGGCCTGCACCTGGATAGCTGGGAGGGAGAAGGCGTCTCGCATCGACGGGAGCATTCTCTGATGCGAATCTCCCTAAACGTCGGGACCCAGGCAAGGAAGCTTTTCGTAGTGCCGAGGGGATTGCAGGGTCTACAGAAGGAACTGGGCGAGGTTCCCGCCATAGATGATTCGGCATTTGCTCATGCGGTGATGTCGAACACGCTGACGACCGGACCTTCCGTGCTTGAAATTTCGATTCCAGAAGGCGCGGGTTACATCGCGATGACAGATTACCTCATTCATGACGGAAGAACGAGCGAGCAAGAGGCGCTCGACATCCGGTTTGACATGAGGGCGTGTTTACGTGCGGTGCTCTAATTCGATGCCCCAGCATCGGATGGAGATGAATGCAGAAGGTTAGTCCCGGAGGCGCCTCCTGTATTCATCAGTCTAATAATATTTCTGAAGAAAGTTCAGCTCCCGCAGCGTTGGTGAGCGTTCTGGACGGTCTTGTGCGTGTCGGTCGCGTGCATGCGAGTAACGATCTCACTCGAGTAGACGGGGGGGGCTTTTCAGACGAGTCCGGCTTTATACCGCTGCTGGTTCGTTGAACAGAACCGGAGTCGAGTACGAGACCTAGAAGCATTGAAGGCTCGGTTTTCTTAGTTAGCCGATAGGAAAACCGTCCGCCCCACTCTCTAGCCAAGTCCGCTGGAGTAGATAGCGTGCGGTGATGCTTGCAGATCCGTTTGGTATGCAGGTCCGTTGAGAGAGGACCCAAGAGATGGCGAGAACGGAAGGCACTAATCACTTCCACACCGACGAAGACGATCCCACGAAGCAGGAGTCGCATTGTACGTATGCGAAGGGTGGCTGCCGGCTTGATAGCGCCGGTCAACGTGCCCTAGCCGTCTGGAACCGGGACAGCGGCCGCCCGGATTCGCCTGGAACCGGGTTCGATCTAAATTGCGATCTAAATTGTCGCACCTGGCACTTGCCACAACAGAGTCACCGCCAAAAATTTCTGCATGGTGCGGAGTTAGCGTTAGTAGCTTCAACCGGCTGAAAGGCACACGTAGGCTCTGAGTCGGCGAGCATGGGCTCTGAGTCGGCGAGCATGGGCAACAACGAACCGCGATCGTCATCGACCATCGTCGCGCGAAAGCTTTCCCTGGCGAAAACACCGACCACTACGTTCGTTCATTCTAACTGTAACCCACAGGCAGGGCTGATGACCTCTGAATCCGCCGGGGCACGCTTGTGGTGTCATGACCCGCGCACAAGGAGTCGCACGCGGGCGGCGATGCTCTCCGGTCTGCAAAGCACGCCTCAGCTAGCGTTTCTCGAGTTCGCCCACGTAGACGACGGAGCACTCCAGCCCACCGCCTCCGCAGCTTGCGCCAAAGCCGAGGCCAACCTCAGCGAGACCGTTCTCTGTGCGGTCGTAGCGAATCGCGCTCGCACCGACACAGTTCCCATTCAAGTCGGTGCTCGAGACAACGAAGGCTTTGCCGTCATCTACGGTAGTCCCGCGGAAGCTTCCTCCTCCAAGGACGTCAACGACGACATTTGTGCCGTCCTGCTGGACGATATGCATCACGCTCAATGTCTGCGTCTCCGCGAGGCCGCAGTCATCCTCTACAAGAAAAAGTGAACCCGCCCACGTGCCGGCGAAGGAAGACGATCCTCCGCCTCCACCACCACCGCAGCCGGTAGCAGCAGCGAGAACGAAAATGCTGAAGAGCGATACAAATCGAAGTGCCATCGTTGTTCCTCCAAGTTCGAGATGATCGAGGAACTAGCACACGGTCGCGTCGGGTAAAGGAAACGGGAAACGTGGACCAATACTTGGGTGCGGTTGTGGCATTCGATGCGGCGCAGGTTAGATAGTGGCCCCGAGCACTCTAAGGTAGAGGAGTTGATGGAGTCCAACGTACTTTGGCTCCAACATCCGATGAACTCAGCGACCTCCGTCCCCCGGAGCGAGCCTACCCAACATCCGCGCCAGATGCGTTCGCACCATATCTTTCAGCTCTGCCGGCTCGATGTCCTGGATATGCTCCCCTATGCTCACAATCCGAGCGACGAGCTCCGGGGAGAGCGAACTGGGAAGCTTCCGCACGAGGGTGGTTCCCTCCCACGTATCTACCTGTTCTTCGTGCCACAGCTTCGAAGCGTAGTATTCAGCAGCGGGCGCACTGATACGGACGACTATCTCTTGCACGGGAGTGCCGAGCCAAACGCCAAACCCCTCGCTCCACGGACCGGGGTCTGCGACCGGATTTTCCACTACCGTATCGCCTCGCGAAAACGACCGGACGAACGAAGCGTTAAGCGTTATCTCTCGCTTTGTTCCAGCTTCCTCGAACAGAAGATACAGCGTTCCGTCACTGAGATGAACTCGTTGGAGCTGTCCCCGATACGTTCTGACTTCCTTATGTCTCCACGGCGATTTATAGCCGATGGTGACCTCCGCCCCTGAAGATGCGGCGTAGAGGTAATCAAGGACGCCGGCTTCAACGATTGCTCCGGTAGAAGTCAGGTTACTGGAGAAGAAGTTGCTAATCTCTTCCAGCTTGGGAACGTTTGCGTTTCGAGCAGCGACAAATTGCAGCCAGAGGGTATCGATATTCTTCCGCAGGTTCTCATCATCGATGCACTCCGTCAGGTTTCGCATCAAGAGCAGACAGACAAGCTCGTCTTTCCCTGCGCAGAGCGTCGGGAACTCATACAAGGCTTCCGTCAGATAGTAGCCTTTCTTGGAAGCGTCATACGCAATCGGCACGCCGTATTCATCGCGTAAACGGTCAATCGTCCGCTGGGCAGTATTCCTCGAGCACCTGGCGAGCTTTGCGAGCGTTCCTGCCGAAGGAAAGCTCTCTTCGAAGAGTTGCTGCTGAAAAAGCGTTGCCCGTCTAAAGAAGCTACTACCGTCTGTAAACATGCCTATCTCCTTACCCCGTCGAACGCTTCGAATACACCTGCAGCTTGCACAGCGTATTCACCAGCCGTTGATCCTCAATCGAACGGCAGGGAATCCGAAGAAGCGCCGGGTTTGCCACCACGATTGCCAAAGTCCTTGCGCGAGAGACAGCAACGTTCAGCCGGTTCTTGCTGTATAGAAACGACACATCCCGGGGCAGGTCTTCTGCCGAAGACGTCGCGAGCGACACAATCACGACTTCCGCCTCCTGTCCCTGGAACTTATCTACCGTGCCAACTCTCGCGCCCTCAGGAAGAGCGTCTCTTAGCGCCTGCACCTGCATGTTGTAGGGCGAGACGACCAGGATGTTCTCTGTCCCGAGATCTCCTTGCGCGCCCTCCCGATCGATGTAGCTTCCGCCGACAAGCGCTTCGTAAAGCGAGCGCACTTCCTCGGCTTCTTCCAGAGAGTATGCCTTGCATCCCTCGTGCTCTACCTCGCGAAAGACGATCCCCGCCTCAGGCAGCCCCGTCACGCCAACCAGCCTCTGCCGGGCCGTCTCAGGCGCAAACCTCAGCGCGCCATTGTAGACGGCCTCGGAGACGAATTCGCAAATCACCGGATGGAGTCGAAAGGAATCCTTGAGAAACACTCCCCGGTCCGCCGGAATCACGGCTTCTCCACCAAGGAGGTACTCGAGCGCAGAGCAGCCGGACTCTCCGGGATGCGCCCCTTGCGTCGGCTGCGCAAGCTGCATCTGGTCTCCCAGGAGCAACACGTTTCGTGCCGCGAGCGACACCGCCAACACATCAGCCAAAGCGACCTGACCCGCTTCGTCGATGAACAAGTAATCAAACTGCCCTTCGTACTCCTCCCTGGAGAAGACCCACTTCGTGCCTCCTAGGAGCTGAACCCGCTCGAGCTCGTCCAACACCTGCCGTTCGTTTCGAACATCGCGAATATTGCCACCCTCAGCCATTGCCCCACCAGCCGTTGCCCCAACAGTCATTACCTGGTCATCGGAGCTGCTTCGCTTCACGCCGTAATAGCGAAAGCCGTCCACGGCCGCGTTCTTCTCCACCGCTTCCAAGAGGTTGTTAATCGCCTTGTGGCTGTTGGACATCACCCCCACGCGCTTGCCGTCTCGCAGCAGCTCCAGAATCACTTTCGATCCTGCGTAAGTCTTTCCCGTCCCCGGCGGGCCTTGCACGCAGAGGTAAGAGTTCTCAAGCCGCTTCACCACCGAGGAAAGCTCCGAAACCCGCTCGTCCGGGCCAAGCTCTTCGGGAAGCAAGACACTCCCCGGTGCCACGCCTCGAACCGCCGGAACGGCCCGTTCGAGAATCCTTCGCCCGGCGAGGCCAACCGCACTCGCGTCCCCCGCAAGAATGCGATCGGCAAAGCGCCTCACTGCCTCTCGGACGACATCGTCACGCACGGGACCGCAAGGGATCAGATCCAACTCGCTTGCCGGGGCGCCGGAAGACTTTCCTCTCGTGAGCGAGAAGGAACGCCTCTCGACCGATAAATCTTTCAGTTCCAGCTCCTTTCCGGCACCCCCAAGCGCATCCCACCTGGACGCATACTTCACCTCCTGCGGCGGATACACGTAACGATACCTGAGCGAACGCTTGACCGGCTCAGGTTCGAATGCCTCGTCCCGAGCCGCACCGCCGATACATTCCGGGTCTTCCACCAACTCGTCCCGCGTCATTTGCAGCCGGTCGAAGTACGTCCACCAGCCGGGCTTCGCCTCCCGCCGGTGATAGCTGAGAAGATGAAACAAGAGTTCTCGTAGCGGATCATAAGGCTCCTCCGGGAGAAGTCGCCTTCGGTACTCCTCCAAGACCTCATCTGCCGTCGGCCGATCACGTTCTGCCGTATCCTTCCCGGCTTTCTTCCCCCCGGTCTCCCGCTTCACGTAGGCCAGACCGGCTTCCCGCCGCCGCTCGAGCAACCACTCCCGAAGCAGGTACGTCGATTTACAATCGTCGAAGTTGTAATCCCGGATCTGTGTCAGCAGCTCGTCATTTCCCTCGTTTCGCCACCGCTCGTACCAGACGATACTCTGCACTGCCTTGGAAACCTCTCCGCTCCGCTTCGGCATGTAGAACGTTTCCAGATTCTTGATCGAATACCGAGGCTCTGAAACCGCAATTCCTTGCTGCACGATCCGGTATAAGTCGCAGAACGCTTCCTCCCGCAGAAGATCATCCAGCCTCGCCTCAGCGACACCATGCACTGACGCGCCTTCTTTCAGCCGTCGAAGCGCACTGAGCTCATACGCGCTGTAGTGATAGATATGGCAATCCGGGTATACCTTTCGCCGTTCCGCAAAAAACGCAATCAGCTCCTCGAACGACTCCCGTTCCTTCGTCTTGTCGTGTGACCACAGCTCCAGAAAACGCTCCTCGCCGTCCTCCAAGTAGTAGACCCCGTGCAGGTATTCCAAGCCGCCGTCAACAAAAGGGTCTCCCTCGATGTCGTAAAACAGATCCCCCGCAGAAGGAGGCGGCAAGGCTTCCAGCCCGAACCCCGGCGCATCTCTCCGCAGCACCCGGTACTGATCCATCCCGCTCTCACGCTTCCCGATCTGAAGCTCAGCCTGCAACCGAAGCCGCTCGAACGTTGCCTCCGCCAACTTCGGCGGCCGCATCGTCGCCTCCGACCGCGCCAGATCCAAAACGGTTCGCACCCCACACGATTCCAGCTTCTTCACCTGGTCCCGCCGCATCCCGGCGACCAGCACCAAGTGATCATCCGCCTCCCGCTTCGCCTCGCACAGACCGGCAAACGAACACATCTCACAGTGCCGGCAGGGCAGGGGATAAGACTCAGGCTCTCCGTCCACATCCACCCGTCCGACCAAGGCCAGAAAATCCTCCCGCACCGCTCCGTAGTAGTAGCGAAAGTCCTCCAGCCGATAGCTCACCAACTCGTTCCCCCGCGGAACGATATGCACCTCCCGCGGAGCCACACCCTGCACACGCTCCAAAAGCTCGGCATAGAAACAAAGCTGGATCGTAAAGTAAGGCTTAGGAGAAGCCGCAAGCTTCGTATCCACCGGCGCGTAACACCACCCCCCCAGCGCACTAGGCCGCTCCACCCGAAGCAGAAAATCCGGATGCCCCAACCAGGGCGGCTCAAACAGCGTCGCCTGATAAACAACCTCCACCCCCGCCCGCATCGCCTCGACTGTCCGCCGCGCCTTCTCCTCGTACGTGCCCCCACTGATAGCGCAG
>JAGRAW010000253.1 GCA_020434415.1 Bdellovibrionales bacterium | reverse complement strand
CCGACACCTTTCTGTACACGAAGCTGGCTCTCGAACGCGCAAAGCCTGCATCGCTCCTGGATGTCCGCTTCAGCTCGACCGACTCGACGACCAATGTCCAGCGTTCGGTGGCACAAGAAGGGCATACTATCTTGAGCGAACCCCGACAGTTGTCGGAGGATCATTGGCAGCTTTTAATCAAGCGAAGAACCGCCCCGGGGAGCGCATCCTGATGAACGAATTGACAGATGCGGACATCGAGCGGTTCAGTCGACAACTGCTGTTATCCTCTTTTTCCGAAGCGCTGCAGCAGAAGCTTTTCCAGACTGCTGTCTCGACTCCTGTCGAGCTGCCGAGCGCCGCCGCGTACCTCACAGCCGCAGGGCTTCGACACCTACAGATTGAAATCACTGCAGATGAGCAGCTTCAGGCTGCCGAGGCTCTCCGCGAACATCTGCAGGCGCTCGACCCGGAGTCCAGGATTACTATCGGCAAGCAACCGACCGCCTGGGGTCTGAAATGCACCGCGGACGGCCTAGCGCTTGTAACGCCGACCGAAACCGTCTTGATTGCAGCAGGACCAAAGACCGCCCTGGGCCCGGCTATCGACCGGCTCCAGCTTGGCACTCGCGGGGCAATGGCAATTATCCACTCAATTGCGATGAATCAGCAGGCTCATTGTCCCGTCTGATTTCACATTCGGTGCTCAAGAGTCCGTTCGACGTTGGGTCCGCCAGCGCCCTTTCCCCGCTCGTTTTTGACCCGATAAGGGTAGTTTGTTGTTGCCCGACTTCATCCCGTACTTCTAGACTGTTGAAATTGTAACGGGGTGAACCAACACGAGAAGTTGACCAGGATGCTCGCAGAGCCGCTGTGGGCACCCGGCCTCGTCGATGACCTCCAACGTATGCGCAGACCGCCCACTCAAATAAATTCGTTCCTACAGAACGCGCTTACCGTCGACAATGCGGTTTTCGTACTCGGCAACCTATGCATCATTGCTGCCGTGGGTTTTGCCGCCGAAATGGGCGAAAACCTTCCACCGGGAAGCGGCTTTCGACTGCCTGAGGTGGAACTGCCAAAGGCAGAAGAGTCAATCGCCACCCTGAAGCGAAGCGATCTTGCGAGTTATTCGATCATTGCGGCAAGGAACATTTTTGGCGCAGCTCCGCCCGAACAGGCGACAGAGGAAAAACCTGCACCCGTAACGGAGCTGAAACTCCGGCTGGTGGGTACAAATGTCAGCTCCACCGGCCAACCGTTCGCCATTATCGAAGATACGACAAAGAAGGAACAAGAGTTATTCGATCTCAATCAGTCGGTTTTTAATCAGGCCAAGCTTGTTGCCGTCGAGCCTGAAAGCGTAAAGCTGGATCGCAATGGCAAAATAGAAATTCTCGTGTTGGAAGAGAACTTCGGGGGTACGAGCGCAACCGGCGGCGATGAGGGTGTTGAAACGCTAAACGAGGATCAAACGGAGTTTTCCGTTGCCGAAGCCGAACTCGAGGACGCTCTGGCAAATCTGCCTCGGCTCTTGTCTCAGGCCCGCGCCGTGCCCTATTTTCGGAACGGCAAAAGCGTCGGGATGCGATTGTTCGCGATCCGCCGGGACAGCCTCTACGAGAAGCTCGGCATGAAAAACGGTGACATCGTCAAGGCAGTCAACGATAACAGCCTCACCGATCCAGCACAGGCGCTGAAGCTCTTCGAGCAACTCAAGAATGAGCGCTCGATTAAAGTTCGCGTGGAAAGAGGCGGACAGGACATCGACTTGAGCTATAGCATCGGGTAGCCGCACTGAGCGCGGTACGGACGACGGAATGGGTTGATGAGAATTAATAGGCAAGCAGTGGAAGCGTCGGTTGGGCGCCGCGGGCTTGAGGTCGAATTCATCTACAGGTCGAATGCGTAGAGTTAGTGCGAAGCAAACGCTGTTTCTGTTGCTCCCTGCAGCCATAGCCTATGGGTCACTTGTCTTCTCGGACGTCGAACCTGCACGTTCGGATTCCAAACCGGTCGAGGCGGGAGGAAGGGAAGATTTCGGAGCGGAAACGATCGAAAGAGAGCCGACCGCCGCAATTGACGGCGAAGCGGCCCTTCCCTTGCCGGTGGATCTCGTCGAGGAACCGATTCCAGAGCTGCTGCCTGATGGCGTAGGACAAAGCGACGGCACAGAGACTACAAACGATCCCTTCAATCAAGCAGCTCCGACCGACGTTCCCGACGAAGTCGCTCTCGCCAACACGTCTGCCGGGGTTGATTTGAGCGAAACGACGACGGTGTTGAACGTCAATGATGTGGAGCTATCCGCTCTGATCAAGACCTTCAGTAAACTGACCAAGCGCAACTACATCGTCGACGGCGGTGTGAAGGGGAAGGTCACTATCCTTCTGCCGACTCCGGTCAGCATCGAGGAGGCGCTTCGGATATTCGATACCGTGTTGCTTCTGAAAGGGTTCACGACCGTTCCGGTTGAGGAGAACACGTGGAAAGTGATTCCGGCCAAGGACGCCAAGCAGACCACGATCCCGCTGGTTCGAGGAGCGCCGGACAAGACCAGCGATGCGCTGATCACGAAAATGCTCCGCTTGCGCTACATCTCGGCGCAAGACATGGAACAACTGCTCTCCCCCTTCGTTTCGAAAGACGGCATGGTCAAAGCGGTGACCGGCAGCAACGCACTGCTTGTTATCGACAGTGCTTCCAATATCGAACGGCTACAGACGCTTTCCGAAGAGCTGGATGTACCGGCCTTGGATCAGGAAATCACCATCATTCCGGTTCTTCATGCCGAGGCAACCGACATCGCCGAAAAAGTGAACGACATTTTAGGAGCCAACGACGACTCCGACCAGCCTCAGACCCCTACCGCATTGACCAGAACCGGCATCGTGCGAACGCGACGACTACCGAATCAACCTCAGGGGCAAGCGGCAGGCGACTCGACCGATCGACGAAGCCTACCGCTCAAGATAATTCCTGATGAGCGGACAAACTCCCTGATCGTCGTTGCCGACCCGGAGCTGACGGCCAAAGTTCGAGCGCTCACCGAGCAACTGGACAGTGAAGTCGATCGTTCAGGAGGGCGCTTCTATGTGTATCGGTTGAAGCATGCAGACGCCGAAGAACTTGCTGAAATAATCAACAACCTCATTTCCGGTGCCTCGGGCTCGGAATCGGAAGGGGGCGGCTCGAAGTCAGGCAGCTCGCTGTCTCGTTCCCGCACCAGCCCAGCGACTCAGGCGACTGATATCGCACAACGGCTCCAAGCACTACAGCGGGCCCGCATGGGAGCAGCCCAGAGAAACGACAACGAGACCAGCGGTAGAGTCACCCTCGAGGGAGAAGTCTCGATTGCTCCTGACCCATCGACGAACTCGCTGATCATCAATGCAAGCCGAACCGATTATCAGCGAGTAAAGGAAGTTATCGATGCGCTCGACATCAAGCGTCGTCAAGTGCTGGTAGAAGCAACGTTGCTCGAAGTAACGCTCAGCGACGAGGAAGGTATGGGCGTCGAGCTCCAAGGCACGGCGGGGCTGAATGAAAACGGCGGCATTGTGGGGCAGACCAACTTCGGCGGGATTACCAATTTGCTCACCAATCCTGCGGCACTGACCGATTTGACTATCGCTGCCGCCAGCTCAGGGACTCTGACACTTCCCGGCGGCCTCACTATTCCGTCTCAAGCGGTATTGATCTCTGCAGTCAGTCGTCATTCCAACGTGAACGTGCTGAGCAGCCCGACCATCTTGACCACCGATAACGAAGAAGCTGAGATTATCGTCGGTGAGAACGTTCCGTTCGTTACCGGTCGACAGACCGACACCACCAACATCAATTCGACATTCAACAACATCGAACGACAGGATGTGGGTATTACCCTCCGTATCACGCCGCAGATCAGCACCGGGGATTTCGTCACGCTCAAGATTTTCGCGGAAATTTCAAACGTTGTCGCCGGCACACGCAACGATCCGAACGGCCCGACAACGACGATTCGAACCACGGAAACGACTGTCGAAGTTCGTAACAACCAGATGATTGTCACCGGCGGTCTGATCCAAGACAGTGTCACTGACTCGACCCGCGGGGTGCCTTTTATCGAAGATGTGCCTGTCATTGGTCAGTACTTCCAGCGGCAAGACAAGATGGTACGACGGACCAATCTGTTGGTGTTCCTGACGCCCAAGATTGTGACGGATCAGTTCGAAGCTCGCGAACAGACCAAGGTACTTGCCGGAGCACTGCAGCGGGAAATCATCACCACCGATGCCTTCCCGCCACGTTCCGAAGTGCTGCAGAGCCCGAATATCGATAATGTTATCGACACGTTCGAGACGGACAGCCCTCCCCCAACCACCATCACTCCTCCCGCTCGCGACTTCGATAGCAGTAAGGACGATCCTCGTGGCGAAGAAGCGCTGGAACGCACCGAGGAGCGACTGCGTTCGATGATGGGCACGACGGCAAACGATTCTAGGGTTGATGTCGTACCCGTCCCCCCGGACACGAGCGACGTGGAAGTGCTCGACATTACCGTGCGTCCGAAACTCCCAAGCCTGAACGAAGACTTCAGCGCAGGAGACCAGCCGGTTGCTCCGTCAGCACCGGTCGGCCCGACCCGTTCCGCAAGTCTCAGTGCGCGACCGGCAGCTTCAGCCGCCGCCCCGAAAACCTATGTCGTGCTCCAGAGCGTGGGGAGTGCAGAGCAGCAACAGCCGCAAGGACTCGAGCTCCTGGGAGCACCGGGCTCGTCCCAGACCCGATTCTTCGAAGTTGGCCGCACCTATCGCCACGGCACGTCGTCGTTTGTGTGCCTAGGGATCTACGGATCCCGAGAGGAAGCCGCCATCGTGCACCCTCCCCTAGCTGAGGGCGCCGAATGGAATATACTCACACCGCAGGAGATGCTGACACTCGGCACCAGCGGTTGGCTTGCAGGGTAACCCGGTCGTAGAAGTAGAGCATGGCGATAGACGCTGAAAATCCACCACTGCCGAAGCTAGACACCCGAGAACTGGAAACGGACCTCGCTACGACCGGTGCTCTCGAGTCGGATGAAGAGTTCGAGAGCGTCGAGAGCCCGACACCGGATGATGCACGCCGATTGGCTCGGCAACTGGGGCTGGAGTTTCTCCCATCACTCCCTCCCGTCGAACCTCCGCGAGACTTGGTGCTGGGGGAATTCTCACGAATCATCGGCTCGTGGGGCAAACAGTACAAGGTAATTCCCCTTCGCCGAGAGGAGGATCGGGTGGTGGTAGCAGTGAGCGACCCGCTCCGAACAGAAATCGCCGACATTCTTCGCCTCTGCTACGGCTGTGATGTCGAGCTGCTTGTCGCTCCGGAAGCCGAGATCCTGCGGGCCATCAATTCCGTGCGTACCACGCTCATGTCCGACCGGACCAGCTCCCTCGAGTCGGAGGAGCGCGAGACAGAGGACGTGCTCGATACACTCAAAATCGACGTCACCGACGCAGAGGACGACGACGCTCCAATCATCCGCTACGTCAACACTCTCATTTTCCGTGCGGCCAGTCAGCGGGCATCCGACATCCATATCGAACCCTTCGAAGACTGCCTCAAAGTACGTTTCCGAGTTGACGGTGTGCTCCATGACGTCGATACGGAAGCAAAGGTCTTCCAGGCGCCAATCCTCTCTCGCGTGAAGGTCATGGCGAACCTCAACATTGCGGAGAAGCGCCTGCCGCAGGATGGACGCATCGGTCTTAAAATCGCGGGACAAGATGTCGACATCCGGGTCTCCACGGTGCCCACTCGCTATGGCGAGCGTATCGTCATGCGTCTTCTCGACAAGTCGAACGTGATGTTGGAGATCGCCTCGCTTGGCTTTCACCCGGACATCGAAGCGCCGATGATCAAGCTGATCCAGAAGAGTCATGGGATTGTGCTCGTTACCGGACCGACGGGCTCCGGAAAGACGACGACCCTCTATGCCTGCCTATCCCATATCAATTCCGTCGACAAGAATATCCTCACGATCGAGGATCCCGTCGAGTACGAGCTCGGCGGCGTCGGCCAGATGCAGGTGAATCCAAAAATCGAATTTACGTTCGCCAACGGCCTGCGTTCAATTCTTCGCCAAGACCCGGACGTCATCATGGTTGGGGAGATTCGTGACCTTGAGACGGTAGAGATTGCGATTCAAGCTTCGTTGACGGGGCACCTTGTCTTTTCAACCCTGCACACCAATGACGCACCCGGCGCGATTACCCGTCTCTT
>JAGRAW010000252.1 GCA_020434415.1 Bdellovibrionales bacterium | reverse complement strand
ATTAGTGTCAGCAGAATCCGGACCGGGCCGGTAGCCTCCGTAGTAGATGGGCAGTGAGTAGTATTACTCTAAATTCGAACATCAGCTCCCTTAACGCGCAGCGCCGCCTCGGGCATTCTACCGCCCAATTGCAGGAATCCTTCACCCGTCTTTCCTCCGGTCTCCGTATCAACAAGGCACGAGACGACGCATCAGGTCTTGCCATCGGCGAAGACCTGAAAGTGGACGCCAGGGTATACTATCAGGGAGTGCGCAATCTTAACGACGGCTTGAACCTGTTGGACATTGCCGAAGGTGCCGCCGGCGAGTTGTTTAACATTCTACTTCGCATGCGCGAGTTAAGCACCCAAGCCTCCAACGGCAGTTTGGGCAGCGAACAACGAGCCGCCCTGGATCAAGAAAACCTAGCGCTCGTCGCTGAATACAATAGAATCGTTGAAAGCACGAAGTTCAACGATATGCAGCTATTCGGCTCGGAAGCGGAAGAACTCCGACTACAGGGCGGTTACGGCGAGCAAGGCTCTATACTGATCTCCTTAGTCGCCGGAACGAGCATGCTGGCAGGCGACGGGACCTTCCAAGCGGAGGTCTCGGCAGCCTCCGGAATTCCTGGCTTCTCCAGCGCGCTAGTCAGTGGCGACCTGAACGGCGACGGCCTCGCTGACGTCGTTGCGCACGAATACGGCACGACCCGGCACCACGTCTACCTCGGCGACGGCTCAGGCGGCTTTACGCTCTCACAGACGTTGGATGGCCCAAGTGATTCCACTGCCAGCTCAGCTTTGGGCGATTTCAACAACGACGGACAACTTGACTTTCTCACCAACTCGGATGGAGCCGGCGCTTTTGCGCTCTTCCTTGGCAACGGTGATGGGTCATTCGCCAATACCTCCGTTCAAGCATCAGCGACAGGACGCGCCGGTCCAGGGTTGGAGACCAACACCGCCGACTTTGACGGCGACGGAAATCTTGACTTTGTCATGGCGGCTTCTGCGACACAGGTAAATCTCCATCTCGGCAATGGCGATGGCACGTTCCGAATCTCCGCGCTCACGGTAGTCGGTGAGCAGCGCGTCCTCGTTGCGGATGTCGATGGCGACAACATCGAAGACCTGGTGATGACGAAATATGACGCAGGCAGCGTCAACAACATGCAGATTCTGTTAGGCAACGGCGACGGCACATTCCGATCGGCAGGCAGCTTTTCGGCGCTAATGACAAATGTCTACGATTTGACCGCCGGCGACTTTGATAACGACAACAAACTGGACCTGGCGCTGGCCAGTAACCTTTCTAATAATATCGCCGTATTCTACGGCAATGGCGACGGCTCATTCGTTGCCGGTTCAACGATTGCCTTCGGAGCCCTTTCCTTCGCTATTGAAGCATTCGATGTCGATGGAGACGGAGCTGACGATATCGTCAAAGGCAATACTCCTGGTTTGCTACAGTCCAATGGCGACCGGACGTTTACCCAAAGCACGGCGTCCGACTTCAGCGGACAGCAACTTGCGCTCGCGGATATCGACGGCGATGGAGTGCGCGACATCGTCGGGAGGAACAATGCCACCTTCGTTAGCCGGATTTCCAATACCCAAGAAGTGGCGAGCCCAGCCCGAATTGAAGCGATCTCGGGGATCCACATGTCAACGCTGACGGACGCGAGAGAAGCTCAGTCGCTCATCGACGGCATCATCGACGAGGTAAACGCCGTTCGAGGGACGATTGGAGCCTTGCAGAGTAGAGTATCGGTAGCGGTAAAGAACCTACAGATTGCCAACGAATCCTTCGCCGCAGCGCGAAGTCAGATCCTGGACCTTGACGTGGCGAGCGAAGCGGCCACATTGACGCGCAATACAATCCTCCAGCAGGCCGGAGTCGCCGTGCTCGCACAGGCGAACCAGGAACCAGCCCTGGCGCTTGTCCTCTTGGGTGAGATTTAACGTTTCGCCCCCGGCCTCAGCCCATTCGACGAGTCCTACGAACTGATGATCACCCCGATCTAACGTCTGTTACCATTCCGACTTACCAATACCTCTCCACGACCTTCGGTAGGGATCTGATTCGACAGTACCCTGCTCGCAGGAAGCCAACTGGACAGGTTTATCCGCCAATATAAAGGAACCTCCAAAGACTTCGAATGCGGCACGATTTTTGCTCGAAGATTAAAATCGCCGAATTCGAACAGATACAGCGAACTTGTAATCGAAAAGTGATCTGTCCGTATTGGTATCGTTAGGATGGCGAAATTGCGTCCAAAGTATACTGGAAGGAGAAGACAGAGACCCAACACCCGCTATGACAGTCGACAGGAGTAATGTATGAGAAGCGTGATTCGGAGTGCAATAACCAGTCTCGCAATCCTGTATGCTTCGCATGCAGCTCCAGTGTTCGCAGCGAAACCAGGAGCCACCCTTTCCGGCGTTTGGAACGGCTACCTTGGCCACGTGAACGTCATTGAATGTGCGAATCTCTCCGGCGAAAGCACCGATTTTTCTCTTGCGGTGCATGACAGCTCTGGAGGCGTTCTAACGAGAGAGGAGCTTCGCTTCGAACCGGGCGCTACCCTACACCGCATCATCCCCCCCGAGTTGACGGCAGATAGCTACGGTATGTATACGCTCCACCCGAGCACAGGCGTTGCAGCGCATGTTCAGCTTGAGTGCCACACAACCGTCTACGCTCCCCCTCCAGGGAACCAACCGAACGCGAACATCTCATACGCCTTCAGCATACCTGCCGGAAAGTATCTCAGCGGACCGCAAAGTGGAGTATTTAACTCGATGAATCCCGAAGGCGGGGCACGTCCCGTCTTCAACTGGCTGTCGCTTTCGAATCCATCGCAGGCAAAACTGAGCTTCACTCTGCGTCAGTACGATGCACGCGGAAACTTGCTCAAGACAATCGCCATACGCGATCTGAAGGCGGGAGAGCGGCGAGACTATCCGCTTGGTCATGACGAGGGTCAAGTCGTAGGGATGTATGAGATTTTACCTGACGATCTCAGCGCGAGCTATCTCGCGTTTGTAACCCGTTACTCCCAACGCGCAGACGGTTCATTCAACTTTGCCTTTCCGGTCTTTCCGGAACAGGTGGGATGCTCCCCGGTCGATCTACCTGCCAGCACGATGGTAAATGCGCTGAATTGGGCCGAAATGGTGAACGCTGGAAGCCGGCCGATTCGATTAGACCTTGCCGTAGTTGACCGCAACAACAAGGTACTCCATCAGGAGCAAAACGTGGAAGTGCAGCCACGAGCCCAACTTCATCGCTTGCTGAACACGTACCTGGGAGAATGGAATGTAGGCCGCATTCAGATTCGGTGCTCCGACGACGAGGTGCAGGATGCGAAACTTCTGCTACAGAGCGTCTACTACGGCCGCGGCACATCGTCCACCGACAGTTCCCTACCCGGTATCGACTGGGCCTACATTTCGCAGCCAAGAGGGGAAGCGCACATGACCGGTGCGGTGGCTCTGCCCTACAACACGTTTCTGGGAGCGCATAACTGGGCGAAAGTCTCCCGTCGCAGCACGACAACGACAAGCTTTCGAACCAGTCTCTTGAACGAACACGGCCTCGAGCTTGAACGTACCGGTCACCCAGCCGAGAGCGCTTCCGGGATTCTCGACGGCTCGCAGGATATTCCAGTGCATGAAGCCGTTGGATACGACAGCGCCGGTATCTTACTGGCGACAGACGTCTCGTCAGAAGAAAGCGAACCGCAACTCAATTCGGAACTGGTTGTCGTCATTCCCGGCACTACGAAAAATACCCTCTATAACCGGACCGGTTGGCCTGTTGCGCTGGGTGTGAAGAATCTTGTCGTAAAACCGTCAGTTGGCACTGCCTCGCCACTGCGAGATATCGTTCAGCCCGCGACGAACAGCTCCGAGGGATTCAACATCGGTGTTCGAACCACGATCGCACCGGAGGGATATCAATACGCACAGGCTACGTTTCAGCTCTTTGAACTATCCGAATCAACGGAACGTCCCGTCTTGGAACGAACCGACATGGAGGCGCCCTTCGAGTTGTTCTCCGCCGGGAATAGAAGCCTTGCAGACGGTCGCTACCTTCTCAAGGTCACTCTGTTCTACCGTGCGGGGAACCGAGGAACGGTGCTCCGAACGCTACCCTTCTCTCAGCTCTTCCGCGTCGAAGCAGGAAGCGTCACGCCGGAACCGACGCCGACCCCTACCCCGCTCCCTTCACCACCGACCGATCCTGTGCCGAATCCTAGCCCCGCGCCTTTGCCACCGGCAAATCCGCAGCCGGATCCGCTCCCTACACCGCCCGACGATTCCACTCCGGAGTCGACTCCCACCCCGAGCGTGGATCCCTACTTCAACTGGCTGGTTCGCGATACAACGGGCGGCGCACCTACGCTTTCGGTGACCGCCGGAGGTTCGCTACGCTGGCTCATCAAGCCGGATAGTCGCTTCGTCGGAACCAGCTATCGCTTGAGGCTGCATCACTTACCGAGCGGCTTTACGCCGACGGTATCCGGTAGCTCCGTCACCCGTGTGACAAATCCGACGACGTGGGTTGATCAGCCGCAGTGGAACGTCGGATCTACTGGTGACCTGACTTTGACTTTGAGCACTGCCGCGACTCTGCCGGCCGGCATCTACGCAATCTACATCGTCGGCGAAACTGCTCAGCAAAGCGCGATCACACTTCTGAATGTAACCATCCGTAGCGCGAACAACCCACCACCGCCGCCACCTCCACCTCCACCGCCGCCACCCAATCCCGATCCGAGCCCGAACCCCGGCGCAGTGCCTGTGCCGCTATTCACCGAGTGGCTGAACACTATCAGCACCCATGGAGAGCGACTCTGCAATGTCGACCGCCTACGTGAATATTCCCTCTGGGAAGGTAGCGTCTGGTACTACGACGGTCCCTGGGCCTATTCCCAAATCGGCGACTACGTAGCACAACACGGCGCCCTTACGGGAGGAAGGTCGGCATCGTATTGGTACGGCTGCGGCGAGCTGGTTGGCCAAGAAACCTTCTGGCCGTATGCACTAGCCCAGGGCACTTGGGCATACGACTCGAACGGTAACCCCAATACTCCAGGGGCGGTACCAGGCTGGCGAGTCTTCACCCACGGCTTCCTGCATCATTACGAACGAACGGGCTCGACCCAGTCGCGCGATGCGGTGCTGGCATTGCGTGACAACTCGGCATTCTCCGTGCCCTCTCGTTACAGGGACTTTGGCAGCGAGGATTACCGTGGTCATCACGCCTCGATGGCACGAGAAGTCGCCTATATCACGCAGGCAAATATCAACGCCGAACGACTTGGCCAGCCAAGAAAGCTCGAAAACGGACAACCGGTGCTGAGGACGTTCGTCCCCTGGATTGGACAACATTGGTATCAGTTCCAAACCGGCAACTACACTCATCGTGACCCGACGAGGCACTTTTTCCAGCCTTTCATGTTCGCCCTTGGTGCACACGCGCTGATCGAGTTCTATGAGTGGGAACTCGCTAACGGAAGAAATCCGAACGCTTACTGGGTTGATCCCACCCCGGAAGGACGCTGGCCGACTATTCCCGGCGCCATTCTAGATATGGCAGATTGGCTATACAAAGACGCGAGAGTGCGCTCGCTGAACTCGACACCCGCTGAACATGTCGGAAAGCGCATGTGGGTTGCCGACACCAGCACTGACTATAGTTCTGCACGAGGGTACTGGCTTTCCAGCAATGCACCGGGCTACGGAGCTTTCCGCTACTCTGACGCTCAGCGCACCCCGGAGGGCTTCGACGACCTGATGCCTGCGCCTGACCTCAACCTGTTGCTGTTTCCGACCTATGCCTGGGCGTACAAGCATACCGGAGATCCGGAATTCCGTGACGTCGCTCACCTGCTGTTCCAGGGCGGCGTCAAAAACTCGTACTGGGCGGGTCCCGGCAAACAGTTCACGCAGAGCGTCCGTCTGACATTTACCGGCCTTCGCTGGCTCGGAGCAATTCAGTAGGACCACTGACCGCGGGAGCCCACTGATGCTGGATGCCAGGAATCTCTACTTGCATAACCGGAAGTAGAACAGCGAAACTGCCCTCCAGGCGGTGCAAGAGCTCCGGGTTTCATTTCGCCCGGTAGCCGGCACAGCAAAGTGAATTGCTCCCAGTCGAAGGCGAATGAACTCTCCAGTGACGCGGAACTATCTGGTAACACGCGCAGCCCTTCCGGCGGATAGCCCCAAGGGTCGGGTCAATCGGACAAGTACG
>JAGRAW010000251.1 GCA_020434415.1 Bdellovibrionales bacterium | reverse complement strand
TTCCCGCAGCGTTCTGTTGCGCTTGGCGCTGGCGCTCCAGTTCAGCATCAGCATCAGCTTCAGCATCAGCTTCAGCTTCAGCTTGCTTGATTGCTTCGTAGACCTCCCTTCGGTGGACGGGAACTTCTTTAGGCGCCTCAACTCCCAGACGAACTTTGTCTCCGCGAATCTCGACCACCACTAGCGTGATGTCATCATTGATCACGATAGATTCATTCTTTTTCCTGCTCAAAACTAACATCCATCACCCCTTTTCTTCCGACCCATCTGTGGGTGCGGCTTCCGGGAACGACCGGCAACGACGTAGTAAGCTCAACGTCTGAAGATTGCCTGTCCAACGGCTAAAGCGGGTGGCGCTTCAGCCGTTGAACAGGCGACACATCTGACGAAAGATTCCTGCCGATGGGGGCCGGGATGTAGACGTAAGAAAACCTTTCTCTCTCTTGCCTCCAGCTCGAAAGACTTCCTTTTGAGCGAAAGGCTTGCACTAACTACTCGGATTTTAAGCACTTCAGCTAAACCGCAAGAAATGCGGAAAATGCCTCTGAGGTTGTAGAGTGCTTTTGCGGAGAAGTCCAGCTTCCCGCGCTGAAATTCAATACGCGGCTCAATCCGGCTGAAAGCAGCTCGGCGCTACCCCGCCGCCGGAAACACCTCGTTAAGTCGTCGAATCGCGGTCGCTCGACGCTGAGCAACGTCGAACTCGATCAGCACACCGTTCAACAGGGCGTCGCCCTTTGCAGTGTCGAACTTGGTCGGACGACCTGTCTGAAAGCGCTCCACGATCGGCTCGATACTGACGCCGATAACGCTGTGATACGGACCGCACATGCCGACGTCGGTGATATAGGCCGTCCCGCCCGGGAGAACCCGCTCATCGGCAGTTTGCACATGGGTGTGGGTGCCCACTACGGCCTGAGCACGACCGTCGGCGAAATGACCGAAAGCGACTTTCTCGCTCGTCGCTTCGCCATGAAAATCCACGAAAACGAGGTCCGCATCCTTCGCTTCGCCGTTAAGCAACGTATCGAAAGCTTGGAAAGGACAGTCCAGTAAATCGCCCATAAACACGCGGGCCATCAAGTTGATCACGGCAACTCGAACACCGCGTTCACTGGTCCACACGGTGCATCCTGTCCCCGGCGCACCGGCAGCGTAGTTGTGCGGGCGAATGATCTTTTGTCGATGCTCGTCCAGGTAAGGACAAATCGTTTTCTTACCCCAGATGTGATTCCCGGTGGTGATGACATCGACACCGGCTGCAAACAGCTCTCCGGCACAAGCAGGGTCGATGCCAAGCCCCCCCGCCGAGTTTTCGCCATTGACCACCACCAGGTCAGCGTTCTCGGACTCGCGCAAGATGCTCACCTGCGCACCGAGCAAACGCCGTCCGACTTTACCGACCACATCACCAAGAAAAAGTATCCGAAAGCTCACTTGCTGCACCCGCTGTTAAGGCCCAAGTTCTACCGATCTAATCCGCCACTGAAAAGTCGAAGGCACCGGATCACTAGCGCTGCGCGATTATTGGCTCCCGAAAATCCGCGACAAACGGCCAAAAATCGGCCAAATTTACCCGCGAACTTAGCCGCTTTTTGGCCGTTTCGAAGGGAATTCTTGCCACCGGTGAATTTAGCTGTAACCATAGTGGGGATCGCTCACATCGAAGGTTGTAAGGGACTTACTTAGCTTCCGTGCCCTGACGGCAGCGGAGAGATAGGCAAATCGGACTCTGGCCAGACGGTAGATGGACCGGCGGAACAGATACCGAGGGACATGACCGACCTCCGATTGGCGACCGCAAAATGGCGAACCGAGTGTGGGCCGGTTTTAAAAATTTACATCGCAAGTAGAGGGTCAGAGCATGGCTTCAGAGACGCCCGATTCCACTGAACGGACACGAGCAAACGGCAAGAGTGATGCGTCGAGCGAGTTCAGAGCGATTATCGACAAAGATCGCGAAACGCGCACGAAGTCAAAATGGAAAGGCACCTGCCTGGAGTATCTGGAGCTCGTCAAAGCGAACCCCGACCTCGCTCAGCTCTCCCACGCGCGAATCTACGAAATGATCACGCAGCAGGGAGTGGAAGAGGTAAACGTCGAAGAAGACCCTCGCCTCTCGCGTATTTTCAAGAACAACAAGAAACTTCGACGCTTCAACTTCTTCAGCGAAGAGTTCTACGGGATGGAGGAGACGCTGCAAAGCGCGGTGCGCTACTTCCATTCGGCAGCGCTGCGCGGAGAAGAGAGCCGTCAAGTGCTGTACTTGGTCGGTCCCGTGGGCTCCGGAAAAAGCTCGCTGGTCGAAAAGCTCAAACAGGGCCTCGAAGCGCTTCCCCCGGTATATGTAATCGACGGCTGTCCGATGCACGGAGAACCGCTGCACCTGATTCCCCGACATCTCCGGAAGGAGTTCGAGAAAATGCTCGGTGTGCGAATCGAGGGCGATATCAACCCGATCGTTCGTCATCGACTCAAGACGGAGTTCAAGGGCAAGTGGGAAGACTACCCGGTACACACCATCGAATTCAGCCGCCGCGCACGCGTGGGTATCGGTGTCGTACCGCCGGTCGACCCCAACAACCAGGACACGAGCGTACTCATCGGTAGCGAGGATATTTCGAAGCTCGATAAATTTTCGGAAGGCGACCCCCGAGTGCTGGACCTTTCCGGCGCGCTCAACGTCGGCAACCGAGGGATCGTCGAGTTTATCGAGGTGTTCAAGAACGAAACCGAATATCTCCATGCGATGATTACGGCAACGCAGGAAAAAGCCATTCCGGCTCCCGGCCGCCATGGCATGATCTATGTCGACACCTGCATCATTGCCCACTCCAACGAAGCGGAGTGGAAAAAGTTCAAAGCGGATCACACCAACGAAGCTATTCTCGATCGAATGGTCGTGGTGAAGGTGCCGTACAACTTGCGACTGTCCGAAGAGGTGAAGATCTACCGCAAGATCATTCGTCAATCGAGCTTCAAAGCCGATATCGCCCCGCATACGATCGAACTCGCGTCGAAGTTTGCGATACTATCGCGCCTGGAGCCGACGAATAAGTGCGATCTCATGACGAAACTCAAGCTGTATAACGGCGAAGAGGTCGTCGAGAAAGGCAAGACCAAGAAGATCGATGTCGGCGAACTGAAAGAGGAAGCGAAACGCGAAGGGATGGACGGCATCTCGACCCGCTTCATCATGAAAGCGCTCGATAACGCCTTGTCCGACAATATCGAGCAAAACGCGATTCATCCGCTCAACGTCCGCGAAGCGCTGATTCGCATGGTGAAAGACGGCGACTTTCCGGAAGATACGAAGCGGCACTACCTCGAGATACTCCGCGACGTCATCCATAAGGATTATCTGGAGATTCTGGAGAAGGAGATCACCAAGGCTTTCGTCTACTCCTACCGGGAACAGGCGGAGACGCTATTCCAGAACTATCTGGACCACGCCGAAGCCTACGTGACGAAGACACGAGTGAAGGATCGTAACACTTCGGAAGATCTGGATCCGGATGAGGCGTTTTTGAAGTCGATTGAAGAGCAGATCGCGATTATCGGCACTGCGGCCGATGGGTTCCGCCAGGAAGTCATCGCCTACCTGTGGTCGATCGGACGGCGGGGCGAGAAGATCACCTACGAGAGCTACGAACCGCTGAAGGAGGCGATCGAAAAGAAGCTCATGGCGAGCGTCCGAGATGTTTCGCGCATCATCACCAAGGCGCGAACGCGCGATGCCGAGCAGCAGAAAAAGTACGATGCCATGGTCGAACAGCTCATCGCGAACGGATATCCGCCCTCGTGCGTCGACGTCATCCTGAAGTACGCGTCGAACCACCTTTGGAAGGACTAATCCGCTCGAGCCGAGGAGCTGAAGAGAACCAAGGCGAAGCGTTACCTCTATGAGCACAATTTTCCGGCCTCATGTCGGTGACTCCCAGCGCTCCGATCGGAGCGCCCGGGATCGCCAACGGCATCGGCAGAAGATCCGCGAGTCCATTCGGGACAACATCGCAGATATCCTTGCCGAGGAATCGATCATCGGGCGTGACAAGGACAAGATAATCAAGGTCCCGATCCGCTCGATCAAGGAGTATCGCTTCATTTATGGAGAAAACGCCCCCGGCGTGGCGCAAGGTCACGGCGATTCCAAGCCGGGTGACGTCGTCGGCAAAGGAGACCCGGGTCAGCCGGATGCCGCCGGTCAGGCCGGGGACCAGCCGGGCGTCGATGCCTTCGAGACCGATGTCACGCTCGAAGAGCTAATCGAGATCATGTTCGAGGATCTCGCCCTCCCCGAGCTGCAACGCAAAGCGCTCCGTACGATAGAAAGTGATCGTGCCACCAAACGACGCGGCGTGCGTCGCGAAGGGATCCGAGCGCGTCTTGACAAGCGTCGCACTGCGAAGAATCGCATCAAGCGCATGCTCGCGCGAAGCGACGAAGAGAACGAACCGCTCCTCGACGAGGACGGGCAAGTCCGACGCTTCCCGTTCCATCGGGACGACATGCGCTACCAGTACGTCACCACCGATACCAAGCTCCAGTCCAATGCCGTGGTCATCTGTATCATGGACACCTCGGGCTCGATGGGAACCGTGAAGAAGTACCTCGCGCGCAGCTTCTACTTTTTGCTCTACCAATTCATTCGACTCAAATATCAAGAAGTGGAGTTGGTGTTCATTGCCCACCACACGGAAGCGAAGGAGGTCTCGGAGCAGGAATTCTTCCATAAGGTAGAGTCAGGCGGAACCTACATCTCCTCCGGTTACAACAAAGCGCTCGAGGTAATCGAAGAGCGCTATCACCCGTCGCTATGGAACGTCTACGCATTTCACTGTTCCGATGGCGATAACTTCTACAGCGACAACGAGCGCGCGCTGCAGGCGGCGAACGAGCTTTGCGACGTCTGTAACTTGTTCGGCTACGGAGAAATCAAGCCCTCCGGCAGCGCTTACTACAGCGGCAGCATGCTGGATGTGTTCAACGCTATCGACAAGGCGAACTTCCAGACAATCGTTATCGAGAAGAAGGAAGATCTGTGGGACGGCTTTCGGGCATTCATGATGCGAGATACTGTCGCGCGTGATGCGGTCGGCAGTGACGGAGGGCCTAGCGACAGTCGCGCGGCAGCCTCCGGAGGAAAACGCGCCAAACAGCCACAGCGTAGACCATAGAGGACGTGCGATGAGTGCCAGCCAGATTGGTGAAAAAGCACCGCTGACAATCCGCGAAATGGAGGATTGGGACCGGCGAATCCTCGAGCTCGTCGAGCGCTATGGACTGAACTGCTATCCGCAGGAATTCGAGATTTGCGATCATTTCGAGATGCTCGGCTACATGAGCTACTCGGGCATGCCCAGCCGCTACCCGCACTGGTCTTTCGGCAAGGCGTATGAGCGAGAGAAAACGCTCTACGATTACGGCGTCGGTGGCCTACCCTACGAGATGGTGATCAACTCCAATCCTTGTCTCGCCTATCTGATGCGCGACAATACCGACCTGCTCCAGATCCTGACTATCGCCCATGTGTATGGGCACAATGATTTTTTCGCCAACAACTTCACCTTCACTTCGAACATCGACGCGAAGTACACGCTCGAAATGTTCAAAAACCACGCTCAGCGGGTGCGCAGCTACATCGAGGATCCCAGCATCGGTCTGGAGCGCGTGGAAAATCTGCTCGATGCCGCTCATGCGCTCAGCTTACAGCGCTCGCGGAATCTGGCGCTTCGCAAGCTGAGCTACCAGGAAATTCGGCAGCGGAAGTGGGAAGCGGCCCAGCCGCGAGAGGACGAATTTCAAGAGATTCATCCCCGGCCGGAGTATGTCGAGCCGGACCTGAAGAAGCACCCGCCGGAGCCGGAGCAAAACCTGCTCGAGTTCATCGCGCGCTATAACCCGTTTCTTGCCGAGTGGGAGCGCGACATCCTGCACATCGTCGACGAGGAAGCGCGGTACTTCATCCCGCAGATCGAAACAAAGATCATGAACGAGGGCTGGGCCAGTTACTGGCACCACAAAATCCTCAACGAGCTGAACTTGCCGCAGGGGCTCCACATGGAGTTTCTGGTGCGACACAACCAGGTGCTTCGTCCCACGCCGGGCGGTATCAACCCCTACCATCTGGGATTCCTGATCTGGCACGACATCGAACGACGCTGGAATAGCGGAGAGACCGATCGAGAATTCACGTCCGACAAGCCGAGAGAAGACGTCTCGGCGATGGATGAGAATGATACGCCGGGCCGAAAGA
>JAGRAW010000250.1 GCA_020434415.1 Bdellovibrionales bacterium | reverse complement strand
GCTAACCCGAGCGCCTTGTTCGGCGCTCGAGCGAGCTGCGCTCGCCGGGATTGGCAAAAAACTAGCGTTTTTCGACATCCGCCATTGGTGAAGTGGGCTGAGGAACAAGCCGCACGAACGGCGTGTTCCTCAGCGAATAACCCTTATCAGTTGCAACTCCCTAACCCCATCTGACTGGATAGCGGTTTGCCGTCTGCAGCGTCAAAGCAAAACGTTTTGGTGCCGCGCTCATGATAGCTCGAGCCCGCCCAATCGGTCTCGCCGACCGTTCGCACAGCAAGGTTCACCCCTTCACTGAGAACGAACCCTGGAAGACGCTCCACTGAAGCGCTATAGCTTTCGAAGTCGAGGAAATACGCCTCCTGCGCTGTCATGGCGTTACGAAGGTCGCTTTGCGCACGAGCGTCATAAGCTCGTGCTCGGTATTCCTTGAACTGAGGCACGGCGATAGCTGCCAAGACACCGATGATAGCGGTGACTACCAGAAGCTCAATCATCGTGAACCCACGTTCATTGCCAGTCTCGCCGTGCCACTTTCTCACTACTGCACCCCCTGCCCTTCGTTCCCGTTGAGGGAGGCTTTCAGTAGATCCGACGAGCGAAATCGAGGATAGCGCTTCGCCGGAATTTGCAGTTGCTCGCCTGTCTTCGGATTCTTACCCTGACGGGCTGCTCTCGATTGTACGTAGAACGTCCCGAAGGATCGCACCTGGACTTCCTGTCCACTACGCAGCGCGGCCTCGATCGCTTCGAAAACGCGCTTCGACTCTTCTCCCGCCTGGGCTTCGGGAATACCGGCTTGCTGAGCGACGACTTCTGCAACCGATTTTGCCGTCGCCGCCGACGAACTTCCAGGAGTAATGCAAATCGACAACAGCCCAAGGTAAGCAAGATAGTATTTCTTCATGGTTCCTCCACGATTGTGTTTTTCGTAGAGGCATTATCGCGACCAAGCGCCAAAATGTTCGCGCACGCCGCAACTCGGAAATACAACACGCTCCCCACCATCCGCTCCGAAAACAGCGCTGCACGCAGAGCACAGGACAGTCCCACCCACCGGCGACCCCTCGCAACCCTCCGAAGACAGCAACGATTCTCCCCTCGGCACAGCACACTATCTTTTCAAGGTCTTTTCAAGGTCTCAGAGACCTTGAAAAGATATGTTCAACCCACGCTGCTTTCAGCGCAGCGTGGGTTCGGGTAGTTGGTTGGGATTAGTTCAGGACGCGACGCTGGACGAGCTCGCGGATGCCTTCGAAGCCGGGGCTTGTCAGCTTCACCTTCGAAGAGCGGCTTCCGATTTGGCCGAGTGCGTTGGCGTTGGAGAACGAGAAGAAGGTGAACTCACCTGACGGCCAGTTGGCGCGGAAGTATTCCGGCGCCTCCGGATGGACCAAATCGAACGCATGAATGCCGAATTCCTCGACCAAGCACTCGATCGCCAACTGCCGAAAGGGGGTCTTGTCGATGCGGCTGGGAATGAGGATACCCCCGCTACCCTCGATTGTTTCAAGCACCTGGGCGAAAGGTATACGTATCGTGTAATCTTGACGCCCATACGCCCACTCGGGAACGTGAAGTCGCTCAAGAACACTCCACAAATCGGCCGCAGTGTGAGATTCCGGAAAGAGCGCCAGGACACCAATCTCGTCGCATCCGTTGACTTCACATCGTAGGTCGAGCCCCGGAATGACAGTCACCGAGGTGCCCTGCGCTTTCTCCTTCACCAGGTCAACATACGCCGCACTGTAGTAATCCGTGAGCCCGATGGCATGAAGGCCTTTGACTCGCGCTAGTCGGACGAGCGCCGGGCCCGGATCGACCCCGCCCGTAGAAAAGAAGCCCTGCGATGCCGGCGAGTGAATTCGAAGGTCGATGGCGTATTTTTTCCCCTTACGAGGTGGCTTTGCCAAAAACGATGAACGCTTCGAAGCTGCTCGCTCGCGCTCCCGCTGGAGTTTGCGATTCTGCTTTGCCGCTTCACGAAACGGTCGAAGCACTTCAATAGAGGGCGAGAGCAGTGCCGCTGCCAGTGTCTCTTTCTCGGCAGGAACGGCCTCTACGGCCTTGGGTGCCAGTTGGGCCGCAACTTTACTCTTGGCTTGCTTATCCAGACGCTTCTTCTCCGCCTCCGGGGCCTTACGGGCTACACTCTTCGGCGCGCGCTCGGATTTTGTCTTTTTCGGCTTCTCGGTCCCTTTGGTTGGCGCCGCTGCGGCTTTCTTGCGGCTCTTCCGTTCGCTGAGCGCGACGTCGACGACTTTTGTTCCGGCTTTTGCCTTACTCTTGGCTACCGGAGGCTTCACTGAGCGCTTCGTGGTAGATTGCTTACTTCCTTTCATAACCTTTTCCTTCTGCTGCAACCCTAGTACAGTGCTTTTCGAGGGCATTGTACGTGGGCGAATCCTCAGGGTTTCTGTAGCAGCTGCTCCGAGGCTGACCTCGGACAGCACGTTTCCTATTCTCGTCGAGCCGCCATCTGCGATCGAATCCTATCGGCTTCGGCCTTCTGAAAGTCGCTGTCATCTTTAGGAGCAGCTTGTGCCTTGGTCGCGGCATCGGTCGCCTCTGCTGCTGCCGGCACGCTTGTCATGACCTTGCTTTCAGATTTCGACGCCTTCTTCTCCTTGTCTTCCGCGATGGTGGTTACCGTGTGCGGCAACACTTTCTTGAGAATCGACTTGATATCCGACAATTGATAATCAAACCGGTCAAGCAACGATTGATTATGAGATGCCTCAATGAGGGTACTCAAACGATCCACTTTGTGGGTCAAGGAATTCAGGCGCGTCATAATCAGATCAAGCGTACTCTCGAGCACTGTCACCTGTGCCGAAGTCGAAAGCCCAAGTAGATGGACAACGGCAGAAACTGGCACCTCCCTGCTTGTTTGCACTCCGGCGGTCCGTTCCGCATTCATTACGGCAACCCGTGCGCGATCCAACGTTTCGTTGGCTGAGCTGAGCGCATCTCGAACTTCAGGATCAAGCTTGGCTCGCTCGACCGCATCCTCTGCCTGACCCGCCGTCTCGGCGAAATCATTTGCCTGGGCTTCGAACTCGGCAGACGTTACCTCCTCCGCTTCGCCGACGTCACTCGCCGGTTCATCCGCAACCCCCATCTGAGAAAGCACGGCATCAACATCATCCTGGTCCGCATCTCCAGAGACGTTTTCGGCCGGTACTGCGACTTGTTCCTCGGAAGCTGTTTCTTTTGTCTCTGCCATAGACGGGACGCCTCTTAACTGGCCATACGCGTGAAGTTCGTTTGGATAGTAGACGACTGTAGATCGTCTGCCTTGCAGGATGCCGGTTCCCCTCTCGTTTCCAGAGGGGACGTCCTTCCCCAGACACCATCGCGGAAAAATCAGCGATTTCAGCACCTTCCCATGCAGGGAACGGGAAGGGCCGCGTTCAGAGAAATGCTACAGCACCCTGTTTGTGCTCAAGATTGAGATGCAAGAGCTTGCGTCTGCGTTTCGCCTTCTTCGGCGAGAGCGAGACGCCGCAACCGAACGGTTTCGATACGATGGTTAAGGACTTTTTCCACCGTAATCAGCAACTTTGGCGGATCTTCGGTCTCTTCGGACTCCTGGTCGGTATCACGGCCGTCCGTCGAAGAATGGCTGCCGTTCACAAAAGGGCGAACAGCAAAGGGCAGGTCGTCATCGGGAGAGTTTGCGGCAAGAGCGACCTCGAGCCTTCCCGACTCTCTCAGAAGAATCTTGTCTCCATCCTCCGGCATACCCCCTAGTGAGGTGAAAATAAACCCGGCGATAGTGTCATAATCGCCTTCCGAAATATCGAGATCGAGCTGAGTGTTCAGGTCCGCGACTAGTACCCCACCATCGACGACAACGTCGCCGTTTTCCTCTTCGACAACCGTCGGTTCCGGAATGTCCGACTCATCGTAGATGTCACCCACGATTTCTTCGAGCAGGTCTTCCAGAGTCACAAGTCCATCGACACCGCCGTGCTCATCAAGCACGATTGCCATGTGCAACTTACGCTTCTTGAGCTCGTTCAAGAGATCGTCAATCGGCTTTGTCCCCGGAATAAAATAGGCCTGCCGCATCAGCTTTGACGGGTGGAACTTTTCACCGGCTTGCGCACCTTCCTTCGCCATAAAAGCGAGCAAATCCTTGGCGAGAAGGATCCCATGGATATCGTCGATGCCATTGCCTTTGACGGGAAACCGAGAAAAGCCGCTTTGATTGATTGTCGCGATCACATCCGCGAGGGTTGCATTCACATCGAGCGCAACCAAGTCAGTCCGAGGCGTCATCACCTCTCTCGCGACGGTTTCAGAAAAACCGAAGACACCGCGAAGCATATTCTCTTCGTCCTCGTCGAATACACCCTGCTCGGTCCCTTGCGAGACAATCCGACTGAGATCTGAGACTGAATGCACCCGTTCGGCAGTCGCCGGCACGCTGGTGCCGAACATACCGAGCACGGCATTAGATAGGCGTGTCGCTACGAATAAAATGGGACGTGCGACTTGAACGAAAAACAGAATGGGCGGAGCCAAGAATCGAAGGGTCTGCTCCGGGTATCGAATCGCCAGCGACTTCGCGACCAATTCACCGAGCACTAGGTGTGCCAACGCCACAAAAGCTAACGCCAGCACCGCTGAAGCACCATACATCCACCGCAGATCCTCGTCAGGAAGACCGTTCGCCGAGGCGAAGCCGAAAAGGACCAACGACAGTCTCACAGTGATCCAGCCCAGCAGTAAACTCGTGAGGGTCATCCCCAACTCGGTCGCGGTCAGGCTTACGTCGAGGCGCTTCAATAACCACGCGGCGGCGCGAGAACTCCTCCGTTCGCGCCGCTCGGGAGCTTCGAAGAACACTGGATTACTATGCAGGACGGCAAATTCGGCGGCAGCAAACAGCCCATTGAGCACCAGCAGAACAGCGGCCGAAAGCAATAACAAGTAGAGCGGAATCTGTATGTCCATCAGGAGGAGTGAAACGAGGATCGCTGGGTGGATTCTTTCAACAATCTACACGGCAACACCCTGACACCATGACGGGCGCTACCACCGAGGAACGACTTTGGAGGCTTCCGCGTCGCGACTTGGTGACACGACCTTCTCGGGCTCACCCAACGCTTGATTGAAGACTTAGCTCCAGCCTCAGACTTGCTAGAAGAAGACTCGGCACAAAAAGGATTTACCAATAGCACCGCGAACGGGCGAGCCGACACGGCAGGGAGACTACCGGACGACACGTCGCGGGCTTGCCGACCGGAAGAATGCATATCGCAGACAGCAGCTCTTGAGCCGCTACTAGGAGGTTCGTCTTTCACCGTAATAGTCTGGGGTTAGGACGGCTCAAATGTCAAGGCCAGATGGTCAAAAATACCGACAATCATCAATAAGGCCAACAACTTAAGGTTCAGCAGCGGTCCTGCGAAGAGTAGACGACAGGTCCCGGAAAAGCCTTCTGCGATCAGCGGCAGCCGTACCGTCCCACTTCGTTAGGCCTATATTTGTTGCTTGGTTTAGTCTCGGACACAACAATATACTTCGTCCGGACGAAGGCGGCGAATTGGTCGCAGAAAGGTCGACGTTTCCCGATACCAACCTCATCAGGTACACCACGGCGCACGTATGGATAAAGCAACAGCCTCGCGCGAGATATTATGGAATGTCGGCTCCCTGCCGAACTCCGTCGCGATGTATTCCTTCTTCGCCGTTTCTCTTCTGATCTGCGGCTGGGGTATCTGGCGTCGCCTGCAGCTATGGGCCGCCGGAACACCAGCAGATGGACGTGGCGGATCATGGGGCCGCCGCTTCGGCTTTCTCTGGGAGGGAGTATTGAAGCAGCGCGGGACCAACCGGCAGAGCAAACCGGCGGTCTTCCACACGCTCATTCTCTGGGGGTTCTTGGTCCTGCTGTTCACGACCACGATGGTCCTCATCGACCACGATCTGGGCATCGATATCTACCACGGTCGATTCTATCTCGCAGTGACCATTCTTTCCGATGTCTTCGGACTTCTCCTACTCGTGGGGGTCACCCTCGCGATCCATCGGCGCTACATCGAGCAACCGGACAAGCTGCACACCACCCGCTCAGATGCCCTGATGTTGGTGCTACTCGGTTTGATGTGCCTGCAAGGCTTCATTCTGGAAGGGATTCGCATTCAAGCGACCAACGACCCCTGGGCACCGTACTCCCCGGTGGGCTGGGCGTTCGGTGCATTTTTCTGGAGCTTCTCCGACACAGCACTTCGCGCCGTCCACTTTGCAGTGTGGTGGTTTCA
>JAGRAW010000024.1 GCA_020434415.1 Bdellovibrionales bacterium | reverse complement strand
AGTCTTTTTCCGATCGCGCTGGAAGGGGCGTTGAAGCTTAAGGAGATTTCCTCTATTCACGCCGAAGGCTATGCGGCCGGGGAGATGAAGCACGGCCCGATCGCGCTGATTAACGAGGAAATGCCGGTAGTCGTCGTCTTCGGTCGAGACGGCGTGAACTACGAGAAGGCGATGAGCAACCTGATTGAGGTAGAATCCCGCGGGGGGCGCATCATCGCTGTCACCGACTTCGAGACCAAGGAGTTGCGTGAGCTCGCGTGGGAGATTGTGGCGCTTGGAGAAACGCCGCCGCTAATGATGCCGATAGTGTTCAGCGTTCCGCTGCAACTTCTGGCTTACCATGTCGCTGTATATCGGGGTACGGACGTCGATCAACCGCGAAACCTCGCAAAAAGCGTGACGGTCGAATAGCGATGAACGATAAGGATAATCCGAAGGGTCGAGACGATACTGCTGCCGGCGAGTTCGTTCCTGCTCGCAAGAGCGTCATCCGCCGCATCGATCCCCTAGGAATGCGCGTGGTGGTCAAGATCCGGCGTGACACCAATCGCACCGAAACCGGCCTGTATCTCCCCGAAGGCGCGAAGCAGAGCAAACAAGAGAGCTTGGTCGGTGAAGTTCTTGAAGTTGCGAGCGCACGGGATATGGACACGGACGAAGAGGCGAATATCAGCGGCATTCCGAACGGTTCGCTGGTTTTGATCCCGGCTGATGCCGGTGTCCGCGTGCCGTGGGACGAGGACCTTCGAATCGTCGACACCAAAGAGGTGCTGGCGCTCGTCACTGAGGTCAGTCTTAGCTAGCGTAATTCGCCAATGAGCGAGTTAGGGCGCGGGGCGAAGTCTGCCTTGGCTGCCTCGCTCGATTCAAGCTTACAGCTGAAAGGAAAGAACGTCCGGTAGCTTTCCCATTGCAGCAAAGCGGGTGAGCGCGTAGCCGATGCCGGAGAGGCCTTGGAAGAAACCGGGATCGATGGTCCCGGCAGGTGAGCAACCGGCGAAGGTGCCGCTCGCCTGGTAACGCGCCAGCATTCCCCCAAGCAGTTGCGCTGCGGTGTCCACAAGCCGTTCATTTCCTAAGTGACTACCGAGCGTCAGTGCTATGTCGGCTAGTCCGGCGTTTCCGCAGCAGAGGCTGTCGATCTCGAGCAGGGTCGCGTCGAGCAAGGCTGGAAGCGCGCGTTCGATGTCTACTCTTGCAAATGTATCGAGAGGACCATGTAGCAGCCCCAACCGAGTAAGTGCGATGCCGGGAGAACCGGCACACCAGCGACGGTAATAGGCGGGCTCAAAGTTTTTAGCTTGCTTGAGGGAAGCGGCCCAATTTTGCCGAGCGTCGCTGAACACCGAATTTTCGCACGCTACCGCCCGTTGGACAGTCGCGAGGAGCGAATCATCTTGCAGCACTTCAGCAGCACCGTGTAACGCCGCCGCAATTCCGGCAAGGCCGTGAGCTGCACCGGTTCGTAGATAATCCCCGGTATCGTTCTTTCGTTGGGCGCACTTTAGAGCGCTTTCCAAGTGAGCTTGGAGGTAGTAGGCGCACGTCTGAATTGTTCCGACAGGCAGGTCCGGTTCACATCGGCGAAGCGCGTTGCATGCCAAAAGAAGGCCCGCTGCGCCGTTTAAAACGTCTGTTTGCGCAAGCTCGAAGTGTTGCTGCTCGGAAAGCGCGTGGTAGAGCGCAGCGGCATGCTTGCGATAGCGCGGATCCTCGGTGATGTCGCTCAATACGGTCAAAGTGTAGATCGTCGAGCCGAGGCCCGTCCCGGCGCCGAGTCCATCTTCGGATACGGACCGAATCGAGCGTTCGACAAAATCAGAACGTGTGAGAGCCGTTAAACACGACTCGGCAGCGAGACGCAGCTCTTCGTCGCCGGTGGATCGAGACAGTGCGGCGAAAAACAGCGCAGGTCCTAAGAGCCCATCGTAGAGCGCTTGTCCCATGGGTCGAATGTGCGAAAGCCCGGACGGAGTTGTCTTGGGAGCGAGCCATGTGCGACTTCCGTCGGCGCCCGTTATCGAGCAGTCCAACAGCAGTTCGGCAATTTCGAGAGCAGCCCGGGTTGCCTCCTCTGCCGTGAGCCGTTTCGTTTCAAGTCGTGTCTCCGCGGCGGTAGGGGCGTCGCGATGAGTTGGCTGCAAATAGTAGGAGGCTTCGATCAATCGCTGCTGAGTCCGGAGTGCCGCGGAGGTCAAGGAGCGATAGCGGCGTTCGATAGTCGTTACGGCAGGCTCGCGAACCAGCCCTTGGATCGAGCTGCCGTCGGCACCATGCACTATGGTCGATGATGCTTTGGCGAGAAAGCTCGGCACGTCGAACTGCAGTAGTTGACTCTCTTCGCTATCGAGGATTTCCCAAAACTGCGGACGTGGACCGTCGACGGCCGCAAGAGGGCGAGCGAGCTGCTCGAGCCACAGGCTGAGGGCAGCTCCCGAACGCTGCTGCCGGGGTCTGAGCATGCCGTGGAGTAGCTTGGCAAAGGTGTCCGTATCGCGGAAGATGAAGCGTGTTTCCAGATCTCGCAGCTCATCCAGGGACCACTGAAAAAACGTCTGTCCATCGGCAGTCAGAAACCATTGTGCCAGATCGAGAAATCCTTCCTGGAGAGAGGCGACCCAGGACTCTGAGCACATGACCTCTTCGCCGCAAAGCACTGCGTTGCCCGCTCTGGGTCGAAGCGTGCGGACTGTTTCCCGTGCCATGCCGTCGCGATTTGCCTGCGCCCAGAGCTCTTTCTGTATCGCTTGAGCGGCAGTAGGAGTTCCGAAGCCACCGAGGTCAGCCAGCACACCCTGCTCGTCAAGCGTCCGGAGCGGCAGCAATCCTGTGCGGAACACGGATTCGAGATAGAAGTCTTCGTGAAGCATTCGTTCTGCGCCACTGCCGCGGATTGCGGTAGGGCAGAGTTGAGGGGCGCAAAATCCCTCCAGATCGATCAAGATTGGATCTGCTCCGTGCGCGATCACATTCTCTTGATGAAAGTCGGTTCCGCCATAGAGATACATCAAGAACAGCTGCATCCCTGCTTTTCGATAATAGAGAGCGACCTCATTCAAGTCATTGCAGGGCTTAGGAGCAACGTGTTCCTCCCAGCCGTACTCTTCTCGCAACAGTACTTCCGGTGCCCGAAGCTGGTACTTTGCGTCCGAGGTGACTGCGAGCCGAGCCAAAAGCGTGCTGTAGGCGGCTTCGGGGGCGAGGGAACGAGGTTTGTAGAGTATGCTGCCGTCGGGAAACTTCAACAGACAGACGCGCTGTCCTCCACGGTGACGATCCGAAAGGCCGGTTCGTATGCTTTGCAATGGAGCATTGCAGATACGCGGGAAGCGTTCCGCCAGCTCCGCACGGTCAGCAGCGAATCGGCGACACAGGGTGGCGGCGTTTTGCTGCCACTGCTCGATTGAGGTACCGAGAAGTCGCGCAAGCACCGGATACCGAAGAAGGATGCGGCCCAACTCGCCCAACCCAAGCTCGGTGAGAAACTGCGCCATGGCGCGCGTGGATTCGGGGACGGTAAACACCCCCTGTGCTCGAAGTCGCGCTCTGCTTTTGATGAACGCTTCATGTAAGACTTCAGCACCGAGACTAGAGCACTGGGTGAGCAAGTCGTGGCGAAGTCCTTGCAGTAAGCATTCGAGCTCCGGAGTGCCTGTTTCCAGTTCGGTAACTACCTCACTGAATGCGATGTCGGTGAATTTGCTCCACAGGGGATAGAAGGCAAGTTCGCGCTCTTCTGCTCCCCGTGGCGGTGTCGCAGAGAGCAAAAATGGCGGTTCGATCCCGTCGACGATTCGCTCGAGCGTCGTAAGCCAAGAGGGTGCCTCTTCCGGACACGGTCCGGCTTCGGCTGTGGCTGCTCTGAGGCGCGCTAGCGACGCGCCGCTCCATTCCAGGCGCCGCTCCAAAGCTACCGGACCGCCAAGCGCTTGGCTTAGCTGCTCAACGATAGTGGAGCCGCAACCGTCTGATTCCTCGGAGCTGCTGGTGCACCAACGCAAGCGCTCCCGAAGCGTGGCTGCCTGCCAAGCGCTCAGAGCAAGTTTCTTCCGGTCGGCTTCCAGCTTCACCGGACCTAAACAGCTTTCGCGGTCGTTGAAGACTTCGGCGGCATCCCTAATTTCATTCGCAGATCGTCGGCCGCGAACTTCGATTCCCACTTGTTGCGATCTTCATAGAGGCTCTTGAGGAAGGGGCCGAAATTGGTTTCATTCAAAAAATTGAACGTCAGGGTCATCGACGGTTCTAGCGACACTGCTGCGTGACACCAGTTGTTCGGAATGATCAATAGCTCCCCGGTGTTCAATACGGTTTCATACAACGGCCGTTGAAGCGCTGCATCGACGTCCCGGTTGTAGGGGTCGCTGCGGTCCGGTTCATAGAGAAAAAAGCGCTTGCGGCCTTCGAGCTGGGCGGTCCAGGCGTGGGTATCGAAGAGATCGAAATGCGCTGCTGATTTGGTCCCGCTTGGACCGATAAGCAGCCAGCCGAAGCCGCGGATATACCACTCATCCATACCGGCTTGCAGGAAGCGGAACCAATTGTCGATGCAGGTTGGCGCTTGGAATTCCTCGAGGAGCTCCGGGTGCAAAGAGAAGGGCGAGTAAAATCCGGCATACCATCGAATGCCCGGAGCAATCTGTCCCAGCGAGTGTTGTTCGGGCGATTGCACGTAGTCGATGTATTCGGCCAGCGGGCGTTTTTTGAACTGGGTCGCGTTACCGAGGTCGTCCGTCAGAATCAAGCTGTCTCCACCGAAGCGCTGCTTGAATGACGCCAAAGACCACCGGCTTCTTGCTTTCCACTCTTTTGTTTCCTCGGTCAGGACAATTGGACGTGACGTCTCTCCTGCAAGTATTTCCTTACATTGCTCACGAGAAAGGGTGGGAACGCGCTCGATTTCGTTGGATCCTGTGTTCATAGCTCCTCCAGAGAAATGGACTCGAGCGGGTACAGCGCGGCGAGAGTCGTCAGCAGTTGCTTTTCTATATAGGCACTTTGCTCTTCGGGAGTGTAACCGGTTCGAACGGACCGAGCGATGGTGATTATCGCCGGAGGCCGAGGAAGCGCGGAACAGTACTCTCTGAAAGAAGCCAGTGCGCTATCAATTTGATTCAGCGAACGGTGCAAGGGATCTGGAACAACTTGTTCAAGATCGTCGAAGGTCAGGTAATATCGCCCAAGCTCCTCCCGGGAACCAACAATTGCTCCGGGTAGTAGGCGCAGGCAGTGATACGGATTCTCTACAAACCGTCGATATTCCTCCCAGGGCACCTCGATTTGAGCCGGGGCCGGAAACGTGCGGCAAGAGAAGTAGTCCAAATCGATGTCCAAAGCGAATTGTTCGGGGCGATAGCGAGCATTCGTTGTGTCTTCGGACAGAAGCTCAAACGGCATATGGTCGAGATTACCGATCCGACGGGTGGCTACGCTATTTTCACCACTGAAAAGCTCGACTGCTTCCCGGCCCTTCGTTGCCACGACACGGCTTTGAGAAGTCGCCTCGGCCAATCCCTCGGGGTAAATCCAGCAAACAGCGCTAAAAAATCCAAGATAGACTGCCGGTACAATAAAGCTCTCGACGGAAAGCTCACGATAGACAAAATCCGCAACGGCTAGCGTTCCTTCGTGGTACTGCCGCAAGGAGGTGTGAAGCCGGGGGATAGCCAGGTCGGAATGCGTATCGACGTGGATGAGAGCGAGCGGGGTAGTCAGGATTCCTTGGCGTCGAGCCCAGTCCCAGGCACGGAATGCCTCATGATGCTCCTCGACGACAATGACCGGCACCGCACTCATCCGCCAACCTCCAAAAGTTCAATTTCTCGAGACAGTGTCGCGCGCAATGCTTCAAGAAGTGCCTGTTCGAGGTGCGCTGCGAGAGGTTCAGGGCAAAGTCCGCTTTTGACCGAGCGCGAAACCACAATCTGCTGCAAACGGGGATAGATGTCCTCTCGGGCAAGGAATCTGCAAAGACCGAAAATATGTTTTGAACTGTCGTCTCCGGCCTCCACGCTGCCGTTGTGTCTGCCGTTGCCGAGCAGGACCCAGAACCTACCACCTTCCTCGACAGCACGGCAGAAGCCGCCGAATCGGAGTCGGAGGAAATGGTAGCGGTCAGCGTTGAAACGCAAATACTCCTGCTCAGTGATCTCGATTCGACTGCCCTGCGGTACCGGATCGGGTGTCGCAGCAAAATAATCAAGACCGATGTGGAGCAGCAAGGGGCGGGCCTGGGGTTCGACTCGGTCGAATCCGACCGAATGGAGCTCAAAGGAGGGATCGGCATCTGCCGGTTCGCAGGTGAAGGCAGTAAGCGTTTCGTTCAACGGTTGCACGCCCAACCGCTGGGCGCGAGCGCCGCGATGGTCAGGGTGAATCCAGATCACATGATCAAAGAAGCCGCTAATGACGCCGGGAAGAATGAAATCGTCAATGTGAAGCTGGGAATGGACGTAACCGAGTGCTGTTGCAAGGTCTGCCCCGATGTTGGGCAGCGGATGACGAAGTCTCGGCGGCGCCAAGTTCTGGAAACGGGAGCAGTGGATGAGCGTATTGCCGCCAGGCTCGATTTCGCCCCTTGCAATTCCGGTGTGCCACAGTGCGTAAGCTTCGTGGCGCTCCTCGACAAGCAGCAGAGGGAGGGTCATGAGCAGGAAGCAAGTTCTTTCGAGCAGTAGTACGAACGGTAGGACTTCTCGGCGTAGGGAATGAGGTGCTTCTGATAAAACTGCTGCATCGCTGACATTTCACGGGCGACATCGCAGACAAAATATGGATATTGATCTAGCAGTGCTGAGTTGTAGTGCCGTCGGATCGCATCGCGCAGCATCATTATTGCTCGTCCGAGACGTTGGTGTTTCGGTTCGACATAGGTGCGCGTATAGCGTAGCACGCCAGGCTCGTTCGGCAGCCAGTGATTTATTTGCCAGCCAACGATGCGCGAGCCGTAGCGAAGCCCGGTGCTCGAGATTGGTTCAATATGCTCTTCGTCGTAGAACGGCGACAAGTTGTCCGGTGCGCCGCCCGCAGCGATGCGGCTTTCCAGTTCCGAACGTTCGTCCGCCGTCAGCTCCTGCCAGGAAAATGTGCTAAATCCCGGTGCGATCCGATCCAGTCTTTTGATGAACTCGGCGTTCTCCCAGACTTTTTTGACAATCCCTCGAACGAACAAGTAGCGCTCGGTCGGCTCTTCCCATTGTGCTCTCCGCAGCAGCGCCTCAAACGCGGCGACGGCAGGCAGTGAAGAGGTATAAGACGTCTCCAGGCAGGTTATTCCTAGCCGGACACTGGTCTCCTCCCACCGCTCGAGCAGCCGTGAGCCGATGCCCTGTCGTCGGGAGGCCGGTGGGACGTAAACCGAGCGCAGACTACAGTGTGACTGCGTTTGTTCAGCCAACAGCAGGCCCATCGGAATGTCCCCTGAGAAGGCCACGAGGCCGACTGCTTGAGCGCTATCGCTGAGGGCCGCTTGCACTAGGTGGCGATAAGCCGGGAAGGTAAACGCGTCTAGCGCCTCCTGGCGAAAGTCTGCTTCGGCAAGTGTCGTGATGCTGAGGGTGTCAGGTGAGGACTGTTCGACTTCGAGCAGTGTACCGGATTGTGTGGGAAGCATAATTGCAGCTCCAGGCCGGCGTAGAGGAAAATGCCCCACTGCCCCGGAGTCGAGTGCGGCTCCGGGGCAGTGGGAAGAGTAGCACGCGTGTTCCGTCGTGCTTCTCGATCGGCCTAACGACAGTAGCCGATGCTGACGTTGGTGATTTTGCAACGTCCGCCGGCTACCGACTCAAGGTCGGAGTCCGACAATTCTCCTTCCGGACGCGTATCAGGAAGGACAACCGTCAAATAAGCATTCTCGTTCGAGACAAAGCGAATAGTGTAGCCGGCAGGAACCTGTTTGTTCGTGACGGTCTCTACTGCTTTGGCGGGATCTTTGATTGCCAATGCATGAAAGCTCGCGTCCGTGCTGGCACGGTCACAAATTGCGTCTACCGCTTTCTTGATGTCTTCGTCGGTCCAGTTTGCTGCAGATGTCATAGTCAGCTCCATTGCTGGTGGGTATTGATAAGGGAAACGCCGAGATTATGATGCGGCGAGCCCCTGAGATCTTCAGGAAAGTGAAGTTCCACGAAAGAAAAAATCAGCAGTTGTTTGGGATCTGAAGACACGAGTGCCAAAGGTTATCCTGAGCCGATGCAGCGGGCTTAGAGATTGAAGCGTGTTCTACAGATCGTTCTTGTGGAACGCGCTCTAGGAGCATGAAACCGGCGAGACCGTCGGGTTATTTCGTGCCGTCGGGTTATTTCGTGCCGTCGTGTTATCTTGTGCCGGCGGGTTATTGAGTGGAGGTGCCGCTACCAGTCGCAGTGCGTCATTGCCGTCTGAATAGGGCCAAAACTTACCATCCCGACGGTCCTGTCCGGTCCGGAGATGAGGTTGAGCCGCCGCATGACCAAATCGGCAGTCTTTACCGCTTCGGTGAGCGTTCCGTTGGGAACGAAAAACGCTTTCTGCTCACAGCCATTCGGCACTCGAAGTTCAGCCAGGGTGCTTCGCACTTCGTCCACGCTCATTTGCTCGCTTTTCGCGATCATTTGGTGCGCCTCCTCCGGGTGCGCATGCAGAAAGCGAACGGCCTTGTCGAACGCCGTGACAATTCCTTCGACCCGACTGCGGTTGTTTCTGATTATTTCCGCGTCCAGCGCTACGACATCCACGATTTCGCCGGGAATTTCCTGACTGGTGAACAGAACTCCCACGTCCTCTCGTGCTTCAATCTCTGTTGATGCCGGAGGGTAGGCCGCAACGGCATCGACGCCGCCTTGCTCTCCCCCTTTCGCCAACTCCTCAGCCAGTTGGTCGTTGGGGAGGTTGACCAGGCGGATATCGTCGAGGGTAAGTCCTGCTTTCTCGAGAGCACGCGCAACGAGATACACGCCGACCGCAGAGAACTCGACCCCGACTTTCTTGCCTTTCAGCTCTGCGACCGTCGCGATCTTTTCTCGAGCGAGCAGTCTATCGGCACCGTTCGAGAAGTCAGCCACCAAAAAACTCTGAGGGCTCCTCGGAGAATTCTCGCGCACCGTGATCATTTCGTTCAACGTGCCCGAAATCCCGTCGAGAGAGCCGTTATAGAAGGCCTGATACAACTGCTCGGCTTCGTCGAAATGAACAACCTCGACGGAGACGCCCTGTTCCGCGAAGTATCCCTTCTCGTGCGCGATCGAGAGGATGCCGTAACCGGGCCAGGGACTGACGCCGATGCGAAAGGTAGTCTGTTCCTTCTGCTCACAAGCAAGCAACAAAACCGCGGCACTCACCACGAGCAGCGATCTGCAGATGAACGTGCGGAGAGGGGTAGCGTTGCGTAATTTCATGCTGCGCCTTCAAGGGATTGCTGAAAACAAATAAAATATACTTCGTCGATCGACCGTTTAAACACCGCTATGCAATCTGGCGCTTCGCCAACTCGGCGAAAATGCCGTTGCGCTCCATCAGCTCGGCGTACGTGCCCATTTCTCGGATAACTCCGGCTTCAACTACGACTATCTTGTCCGCTCCGATGATCGTGCTCAAACGATGCGCAATTACGATACGGGTCGCATCAAGTGCCTCCAAGCTACGGCTGACTATTTCCTGCGTCCGGTTATCGAGCGCGCTCGTGGCTTCGTCCATCAACAAGATGTTCGGACGCTTCACGATCGCACGCGCAATCATCAAGCGCTGCCGCTGTCCGCCGGACAGCGTGCTGCCCCCCTCGGAAACAACGGTGTGCATGCCCATCGGCATTTGCTCAAGGTCATCTGCCAGGCCGGCCATTCGCGCGGCTTCCCAGGCGTCGTCCAACGTCAGTGTGGTTGAAGAACCCACGATGTTCGTAAATACATCGCCCGGCATCAACTTTCCGTTCTGGAGCACGACACCAATCTGTCGGCGAACGGCGCTCAGATCCAATCCGGCAAGGTCTTGTCCGTCGAAGTAGATACTACCTGCTTCCGGTGTCTCGAACCCGAGCAGCAGACGAAAGATTGTCGACTTCCCGGAGCCGGACGGACCTACGAAAGCCACGAACTCTCCCGGCTTGATCTGCAGTGAAACGCTTTTCAGAATTTGCGGTCCATCGGTCGTGTAGCGAAAGTCGACTTGGTTCAGCTCAATCTCGCCACGCAGTTTGCCCGGATCGGATTTCGCTGCGCTACTCTCCGGGCACGTCTTCAGTATCGGCTTCGCATTCTCGTAGAAAGGGAGGGTCATCCAGAGAGCTGAAATGGAGTCGCCCATCTGGAGCATGACTGAAAAGAAGGCAGTGAATGCAGCAAGGAAGCCCAGAAAAGCGCCTGTGGAGAGGGCGCCGTTGCCGGATAGCATAGCCACTTGATAGAAGATGATGATGTTGGCCACGAGTGGAAATACCTCGAAAAAGGTATCCAGGATATTTGCCAACGTAGTGGATCGAAATTGAAGCTTTCGTTGCACGGCAAATTCGTTGGCCCAGAGCGAGAATGCCTGACTCTCGATTCCTGCAACTCTCAGTTTGGCTATGCCGGTCAAGAACTGAAACACCCGGCCCGAAAGCCGAACGGCGATGTTCTGGATTTGTCGTTCATAGCGCAACTGACAAAGGCTGATGCCGAACGTCATCGCCAAAGCGATCAGCACCAGCCCGCTCGCCCACAGTGCGAGTTTGATGCTGTAGGAGAAGAGCAGCATAACGTAAAAGATCGAGAACACGCCGCCTAGCAGCGAATTCATTACCGCTCCGGAGAGCACTTCGCGAATGCGCTCGATACTGTATGCGCGTCGGGCGAGATTACCGGCGGAATAATCACGAAAAAACGGTGCCGGCAGTCCAAGCACGCGGTCCCAGATCGCACATTGCACGGATGCGGCCATGCGACCCTCGATGCGTAGCATCGCCATCGAGCGTGTGATGCCGAACAGTGCGTTGATAAACGCAGCGACGACCAGAATGATCGTGATGGTCAGCAGTTGACCGTATTGCGCACCCGGGATGATCGCGTCGAAGATTAGGCCCGTAAGATACGGCGTCAGCGCTGCGAGGACTCCGCCGAGACAGCCCATAAACAGCACTGCGGCGAGATCTCTGGTGCTCTTGAAGACGCCGTGGCGCAGTAAGTCGAGAGCGTTGAGCGGCTTATTCGGAAACGGGCGGTAGAACATCGAAGCAAGGCTCGCGATGGTTTCAGCTACCTCACGAGTGACGCGCTCTGAAGTTCCCGTCGTTGCGTCAATCGCGAGGTAGCGTCCGGGACGCTCCGGGATGAGGGCCAGCGGGTGACCGTCACTTTTGCGCCAACCCAGCAGTGGCCCTGCATCGTCGTTCCACCATGCTCCTCGCAACACAATCTGCCGTTGCCGGATCTTGGAAGCGTTGAGGATTCCTCCAAGCGGGTCATCGAGCACCTTGCCGCTGTGCGCATCCGGATGGGGAGCGAACGAGAGGTTAAGGTGTTCTCCGATAAGCTTGCAGGTGGCAAAAAGGGCGTCGTGGGAGAGCTCAGCATCAACGGCTATCCGGCCTGCCTGTTGTTCCAGCACCTGAGACACGCCACCCAACGCCTGCGCGAAGACTTGTTCCCGAAGCGCAGACCTTTGGTCCAGGCGTTCTGCCTCGACCTGTTGCTCGAGCATTCGGCGCTCATGCAGCGCGCGGAGCATCCGCTGGTGGAATTCGTCCAAGCTTTCACCATCAACATCGTGGTCGAGGCCGTTGGGGATTGCGTCATCACCCAAGCAATGAGCTTCAAGAGTTTCCTTCCATTGCTCGACGACGTCGTCGCAGCCGTTGGTGGCAAGGGCCTTGTAGGGCATGGGTAGCAGTATCGTAGCCGGGCCGGGGACCGCGACGAGTCCAAGATGCGCATCGGTCAACGTGCCGACGCCAAGCACGCCTTGTCCGGCGTGACAACGGAATAGCGGGGTCCGCGGTCCGACGGGTATCCCGTCGCGAATCACGGTGGAGAATAGATCTATCGTCCCGGAGGCGATGAGGTAGGCGACGCCCGGGTCGTCGAGGAGAAAGGACTCTCGTCCGCCGACCTGGAAGGCGCGGGTTACCGCCGAAAGCTGTGAAAAGTGGGCGAGCTCTTGCGTCGTGACCTCAGTCTGCATCGTTGCTACTCCGCTGCGATAAGCTTGGCATACAGACCCTCCTCAGCTCGAAGCTCGTCGTGCGTGCCTCGCTGGACCACTTTGCCCCGTTCAAGCACTATAATCTCGTCGCAGTCGCGAATCGTGCTGAGTCGGTGAGCGACGATGATGCACGTGCAACCTCTTCGCCGAAGATTGTCGTCGATAATCTTCTCGGTCGTCGGGTCAAGTGCGCTTGTGGCTTCATCAAGCACGAGAATGCTGGGGTTGGATACGAGAGCACGCGCGATTTCGAGACGCTGGCGCTGTCCGCCGCTAAAGTTCTGCCCATTGTCGTCAGTCGCGCTATCGTAGCCGCCGCTGCGCGCTGCGATGACGTCATGGATGCACGCGTCGCGAGCGGCGGTGAGCATTTGAGTGTCAGGGATCGTAGGATCCCAGAGCGTCAGATTATCGCGAACCGTGCCCTCGAAGATGTTGATATCCTGGTCGACCATGGCGAGTGAACCACAGAGCACGTAGCGAGGAATCTCCGGACGGGTTCTGCCGTCGAATCGAATCTCGCCGTTCCAAGGTTCGTAGATACCCGCGACCATCTTTGCGATAGTCGATTTGCCGGAGCCGGATCCTCCGACGAGGGCGACGCGGCAGCCCGGCTGTAGAGTGAGGTGGAAGTCCTCGATCAGCGGCGGGTCCAGTGGACTATAGCCGAAGCTGAGATTCGTAATCTCGATCTGTCCGCTCAGGCGCTTTATGCCGTGGCCGTTCTGCTGTGCGGCAAGCGCTTTGTTCGCGAGCAGCTCCTCGTCACCAAGCCCCGGTGCCACTCGATAGTGGAAGATATCATCAAGGGAGTTCATCTCGCCCTGGGCGTCCTGCAGCGTTCCGCCCAGTTCGACCAGCTTGTTGATCGGCGTGATAAAGCTCGCCATCAGCGACTGAAACGCTACGAGCATTCCCATGGTCATCGACCCTTCCATCACCCAGAGACTGCCCACGCCGAGTATAACTGCGGTGTTCAGGGCCGAGAGCAAAGGAGGAACGGCCGCAAGCATCTGCGAAAGACGGTCGAGGTCTTGTCGGACATTGAAGGCTTTGGCCTGACAGCCGGACCAGTTGGCATAAAAGTCGGATTCAGCGCCGGAGGCTTTGAGGGTCTCGATGATCTGCAGTCCGCCGACAGCGACACCGAATTGCTTTCCGTCTTCTTGAGTCAGCCGCATGTTGCCGTCCGCGCGCTTGCGAGCGACGTAGGTCAACGTTGCGATGTTCACGGCGGCAAAGCCCACGCCGATCAGGGTGAGCGAGGCGCTGTAGGTCAGCATGATGAGCACCAGGAACGCAGCGGAGAACAGGTTGAACGCCGCGGTTGCCAGGTCCCCGGAGAGCAATCGTGCCACGCGGTCGTTGAGATGCACTCGGTTGCCGATATCCCCGGCATAGCGTTGAGTAAAAAATTCGATGGGAAGTCGCAGGACATGCCAGAAGAACTTGCTGGAGCTGACCAACGCGAGCTTCGTTTCCATTCGCAGCAGGTAGTATTTCTGCAGCCAGACGAGAAATCCGCGCAGGAGTGCCGTCACGGTCATGGCCAGCAGCAGCGGCATCAGCAGATTCTGGGAGCGGCCGACAAGATAGTAGTCGACGAACACCATCGAAAAGACCGGAATGACTATGCCCGGAAGAACCAGCCCCAGAGCGGCGAGCGACACGAACAGCAGCGCGGATTCGGCGCCGGTCAGCCGGCGCTTCAGTGCTCGAAGCACGCTGGGCTTCTCTCCTCCAGTTTCGAACTCCTCGCCGGGTTCGAAGACCAGGACGACTCCCGTGTAGGATTCCTTGAATTCCTTCCAGTCGATCTTTCGTGGTCCCTGGGCGGGGTCGTTGACCCAGACGATATTACGCGCTTCATCGAAGCCTTCGAGAACGAGGAAGTGATTGAAGTTCCAGAAGAGGATGGCAGGCATGCGTAGTGCCGCCAGCTCGGTGATCGTCTTCTTATACCCTTTGGCGACGAGGCCGTGCTTCCGAGCAGCTCGAATGATATTGCTCGCTTTACTGCCGTCCCGTGAAACACCGCAGTCGGTCCGCAACACTTCTAACGGAAGAAACTTGCCGTAGTACCCGAGCACCATACGCAACGCGGCAGCACCACACTCTACCGCCTCCATTTGGAGGCAGGTCGGCGTTTTTACGCGCTTTCGTTTCAGCTTGCCTTCGGTGTGTGTATCGGTCGTCGACACGGTTCCTCCTACGAGAGTCCGAAGCGGCTTTTGAGGAAGGGGATAACTAACTCGATCGGGCGTTGGCTTTGCACTGTCACTTCCGCGGTCAATACAGTGCCGCCGCTAAGGCTTACCGAGGGGCCATTGCCGGAGGTCCAGCGGTAGCCGCTGTCAGTGTAGTTGTCGATCTCCAGGTCGGCATATACCGCAATTGGCGGTCCTTCTTCCGAGAAGAGGTTGACCAATTGCTCGTTCTCGAGCAGCGACATCATGCCCTTCGGCGTCGAGGGATACTCCGACACTCCGCGAATCTTGCCGACAAGGAGGCCGAACTGTTCCTTTTTGACCGTTGATGGAGCGATGTGGATCGGCATGCCCGGCCGCACCTTCTTGCCGTCAGTGGGCGACACGTAGACTACTGCTTCAAGTTTTTTCCCCCGTGCTTCGATCGCGAGAATTGCGTCTCCGGGAGACACCAAGTTTCCGCTCTCCCCGGTGATCTCTACGACACGGCCGGAATAAGGCGTGCGCACATCGCTTTTTAGGCGTAGCTCACTCTCGAGCTGAGCGACTTCGCGCCGCGCTTCTTCAATCTTCAGTTGTCCTTGTAGATCGCCGCCTTCGACGCGATTGCGAACGCTGTTTTCTTCAACCTGAAGCTGGTTGAGGGCGTCGGTGTTTTGCTTCAGCTCATCTTGCGCGCTGACCAGCGCCTGCTCCGTTTCGAAGAGCTGTTGCTTGGTAATCAATCCGCGCTGTAAGAGAGAGCCCAGACTCTCGACGCGCTTGCGAAGAAAGTCGACTTTCTGTTCGGAAGCGGTGCGCTGCGAAGTAAGGGTGTCGCGGCGACCTTGCAGCAGATTCAGTTGCAGTGCGAGGTCCTTCGAGCTGAAGCCGCTGACTGCTTCGAATTCATCTTCAATCTCACGCAAGCGCTGTTTTGCACTTGCGACCTGTTGTTCCAGGGCGGGCAGCGCAACTGTGGCAACGACGTTACCCTGTTCGACCTGGTCTCCGACTTTCGGAATGATGCGGCGAATTTGACCGTCGCCGACGGTCACTACCCGGTAAATGCCCCCGGACTTCACGAATATCCCTTTTCCGTTCACTTTCGAGGGGACTGCGCCGACGATACCCCAGACAATTACCGCAAGTAGTGCGATGCCTGCACCGGCTAATGCCAACCAGCCGGTCGGCTTCGTCACTTTCATCGCCTGGTCAAGCTGCTCCGGGGAGCTGAGCTTTTGCAGGGACTCTTCACTGAACAGAGACTTCAATTTGGCTTGCGGTCCGGACATGGTGGTTCTCGGTGCTGTGCCCCCTCACTGCTGCTGTGCGAGCGTTGGAGGAAGCGTAATCAAGTCGTTTAATGACAGTTGATAATGAGGTTCTTCAGCAACAGGCAGCAATTCTGAGGCCAGCCGGAGCGAGATGATAGCGACCGCGTAGTCGCGCGCCGCCTGTATGTTGTCGAGGATCGCTGACGTGAGCTGGTCCTCGACTTGTTGCACCAACAGAATCGACGAGAGGCCCATGCGTTGCTTGGTGGTCTCGTTTTCAAGGGATCGTTCGAAGGCTCGGACGGCTGCCTGGGACTGCTGATAGGAGAAGAAGTTGCCTTCGATAGTCGCAAACGCGGTGGCGACATCTGAGCGAATTTGCCGTTGCAGCTCCTCGACCAAAATTTTGCGTTGAGCGAGCAGCGCTTCTGCTTGCACGCGCAACCCTTGAGCGGTGTTGTTTTCTACGGGGAAGGAGTAGGTCAAAGATGCCAAAAGATTGGGGCCGCTCGAGTCTTCGGAGAGGGCGGTCCTGAGGCGTCCGAGTGGGCTTCCTTCGTCGAGCGCGCTATAGCCTGCGCCGATGGTAAGATCGAGCTGCGGGAGCTCATTGTTCTTCGTCGCAGCAAGTACAATCTGAGCAGCCTCTGCGCGAAGCTCGGCTGCATGAAGATCGCTCCGCTGCGAAAAGCAGGTCGCGAGGAACGAGGCAATCTGGGCTTTGCTCGGTAGATCTTTCGTCTCCAGTGTGGGGAAGGAGTTTGTGGTTTCGCCGAGAGTGCTGAAGCTGTCGTTGGGAATGCCAATCGCGATTCCCAGCGCTTGCCGCGCGGCAAACACCGCCGCTTCCGCCTTAACTCGCCGCGCCGCGCGAGCAGCAAGATCAGCCGCTGACTGTTCAATGTCGGTTTGCGGGATCTCTCCACTCGCGACTAGCGCCTTGGTGTCCTCAAGTCTTCGCTCAGCTCTCTGTTCCGACTGTTTGAGCGTCTCCAGCACTCGCTGACTTGCGTGATAGTCCCAGTACGCTGCCACTGTGGCCGCGATCTGTTCGGCAATCGAGCGTTGGAGGTCATAGCGGGACGCCGCAAGCTGTTTCTCTGCCTGAGATTCGTTTGCCGCTGCAGCGTCGCGGCCCCGCCCCTTGAGTAGTGGCTGGAGTAAGGCAAACTGAACGGCTCCGGCATTCGGAGTTGTAGGATAGGAGATATCATCGGCAAGCCGTGAAACCGAGGCTTCGACGGAGACCGTCTGACCCGTCCGAAGGTAACGCGAGAGTCCTGCGCTAAGGGTCGTTCCATCGGTGTCGTAGTCGTCGATGCCTGCCTGCTCACGTTCGACCGAGGTGAGGATGGTATACTCCCGACTCACTTCGCCGCTCACTGCGGAAACAGTGTCGAAGCTTCCCGACTCTTGCTGCAGGGCTCCTCGGCTGGCTTCGACGTCGAACTGGGAAAGTTTAACGTTCGGGTTGTGCTGTAGAGTGTGTCGAACGGCTTCAAGCAGTCCTATCCGCTGGGTTTCTTCCGCGGACGCGTCGGGTACTGCAACGGTAACAAGCACCGCAAAGGCCCATGTGCAGCCGACCAGTAGTGGTGCCGGTAAACATACATTTGAAAGTCGTAAAAGCGCTGTTCGGCTCATCATTCCTTCGCCAAGGATGGTTCAGGGACTGCACTGGCATATGAGAGCTTCTATGAGTAAAAGGGCGCGAAGGATTCAGCCGGTCCTTGGGTGCCGGTAAATCGCGTCAATCCGGCGGGTTATTCTCCGCGCGAGTGGCGGCTGCGGGACGATTTCGGACTGGCGGTGTGGCTCTCTTCCGCTACTGTTTCTGAGGGGCTAGGTCGGTATCTACCCTGAGGCTCTCTAGAGCTTTTTGGGTCGCAGCGTTTTGCGGATCCAGTGCAAGGGCCCGACGGAACTCAGCCTCGGACTGTTTCAGGTCCCCGAGACGTTGGTAGCAAAGTCCGAGGTTCTGGTGCGGCTGAACGAGGGCGGGGTCATGCTTTGCCGCCGTCGTAAAGGACTCGATCGCGGCTTCACAATTCTTGCGCGTAAGCTGAATCACGCCCAGATTGTTATGAGCCATCGCGTTTTCCGGAGCGAGCAGCAGAACTCGTCGGAACTGCTCTTCAGCTAAGTCCAGCTTGCCCTGCTGTAAGTAGCCGACTCCCAGATTGTAGCGAACTTCCACATCTTCAGGTCGCAAGGCTGCGGCGCGTTCCAAATTGCGCACGGTTTCGTTCAAAATGCCGTGGTGGGCATAATCTGCAGCGAGTTTGTAGTGGGCGTCCGCCTCTTCCTGGCGATTACAAGCCGTGACAGCGCAAGCAGCTATCAGCAGCAGCGCCAAAGAAATTGGTCGAGTTTGTCGGATAGTGGGGGTCGCCATACCGTCACCGTAGCCCACGCAGCCCGAGGGCGCCAGATAGGCGATGAACCGTGCCGGGAGGCGAATTTTGTGGCTAAGCGGGCAAGTTGCTATGCTACCGGTCGACATCGTAGGGAGGATCAGGATGAAAACCATTCGCGCGGAAGATGAACAGGGGCAGCTTACGACAGAGCAGATCCGGGAAGTCGTCCGAGAGGCAGTAGGCGAACTTTCTACAGTTCGTTCGGTGTTGGTCATACACAACGACTACTCGCGGCATGACTATACGCACATCGTGGCGCCGCTGCTCTATCAGGCCCTCGAAAGCCGAGGGCTCGAGCGCTTCGACTCGCTGAATGCCAGCGGCACACATCGGCCGATGACTCAAGCCGAGCTGATCGAAAAGTTGGGACTAAATCCCGCGTCACATCCTAAGATCGGCACGATGTTCAATCACGAGTTCGACTCACCGGAGCAGCTCGAACACGTGTTCGATATTCCCGCCGATTTCGTCGCCGAGAAAACGAACGGCAACCTTTCCCAGGTACTCTCCGTCGGGGTCAACAAGCTGTTGTTCGCCGACTACGATCTGATCGTGGCGATTAACGCAACGGTGCCGCACGAAGCCCTCGGATACTCCGGGGGGACGAAGATGTTTTTCCCTGGGGTCTCCAATCCCGAAGTTATTGCGCTCCTGCATTGGGCAGCCGTGCTGATGGGGATACCCCAACTAATCGGGAGAGCCGACAATCCTGCGCGAGACGTGGTCAATGAAGGCTCCAAGCATATCTTCGCGAAAATCGGCGATACGCCGGTGCTTTCGCTCAACATGGTATACACCGAAGACCAGAATCATGCGGTGCTTCCGAAAGGGTTGTTTGCCGCGTATGGATTCGACGGCTTCAAGGATGCTCATCGCTATGCTGCGGACTTGAGTTCTCGGCTTCATATCATCTACCTTGACCGGGCAATGGACGTAGTCGTTCAGCAGTTACCGACAATGTATGATGAGGTTTGGACTGCCGGGAAAGGGTCCTATAAGTTGCAACGTGATGGAGTGCTCGCCGAAGGCGCGGAGATAGTCCTCTTTGCGCCGCATATCCATTGCTTCCACTCGAACGAACGAATGGATCAGGAAATCCGCCGTATCGGTTACCACGGGCTGGACCATGTGCTTGCGTTCTGCGAGCAGCATCCGGATTTCAATAAGAACGTTGCGGCACATGTGATCAATGTTCGCGGACTAGGCAAGATGGTCGATGGGGTCGAGCACTTTCCTTTCAAGGTAACGCTAGCCACCCAGATTTCACAGGCCGATTGTGAGAGCGTAGGGTTGGGCTACCGCGATCCAAGCAAGCTTCGAAAAGAGGACTTTCAGCAGCCGGGCCAGCTCTGGATCAGCGATGGCGGGCAGTGGCTCTATGCCCGTAAATGACGGGCATGGGGGGGCTCTATGCCCGTAAATGACGGGCATGGGGGGGCTCTATGCCCGTAAATGACGGGTATGGGGGGCTCTATGCGCGTAATTCACGGGCGGGGGCTCTACGCCCGTAAGTAACGGGCGGGCTGCGCTCGCAGGTTGGCTGTCGATCGCCCGTCGCGCGAATCCCCTACTTCGATAGCTCGAGCGATGGGTGTCGCTCGGGGTGTAGCCAGTGGAGCACTCGCGCGATGTCATCCGGGTGGCGACCCGGCGTGAGCGTTTGCGGGTACGGCGGTTGCAGGCCTTCCCAAGGGGTACCGGACATTTCATAGCCGGGAATCGGTGCTCCGTTCTGCCGTCGCCGAGTGTTCCATTCCGTCAGTCGGCTGACGAACGCATGGTGGACCTCACCCTGGGAGGTGAAGTAGTCAAATCGAGCACCGACTTCGAGCTGCGCTGCCAAATGCAGACCAAACAGCAGCATGACCACGGCTCGTATCGTCTTGCCTACTCGGCTTGCCGGAAGCGCAAGGATGCCGCGCAAAGCCGGCAGCACCATCAGGCAAAGGCCCGGAAGAGCCGCATAGTGATATCGAAGGGACAGTGACTGTTCGACTCCAAAGGACCAGCGCCCCAAGGCCGGGAGCAATAGGGTGCTCAGACAAAGGAGTAGACCGGCGCTCCACTCGCGCGCCGCAGCGCTCCTCCGATCAAGCGCTGCTCCGACTAGCAGCAGTATCCCCGCGATCATCAGACCCAAGAGAGAGAAGCGGAATGCCGGATTGGCGGCGACAAAGGAGAAGGCGGGAACGGCTTCGGCCAACAGGCTTGCCGCTGCCGAAGCAGCATTCGGCTCAAGCGCGGGAAATATGCCGATGCCACGCAGTACCGTGCCCAGCCCGATGCCGACGGTGAGGTAATCGATCAGCGCTGCCATGTTGCCGAACGGATCGGCTTGAGAAATGCCGTGGCCGGCTCCCTCTCGAAACACCGAATAAAGCAGTGCTGGTAGGGCGAGCGCTGCTGCACAGCATGCCAGATAGCTAAGAGCCCGGCGCGCTCTTAGCAGTCGTTCCGCCGCCGGATCGGCTGCTACTACGCCGCCGAAAAGGGCAATCACTGCGGCCTGCAAAGGAACACTGAATCCGTTTCCGAAAAAGAAGGGCGCGACGCCGCATGCTATCGCGCCGCCTGCAAATGCTCGACGCCTTCCATCTCGGACGGCACGGAGTGCGGCCAGTAAACACAGCAAAGTCGCAGTTTCGGCAGCCAGAAGCGATTGTTCAAAGGCCCAGTGCAGGGCTTCCGCATGCAGGGCGCTCACTGCGAATGCAGCTCCGAGCAAGCGGGCGGCAGTGCGTGTGTGGGTGCCGTTATCGCCAAACCTCTCGAGGAGCTTGGTCACCAAGAGCGCATTGAAGCAGTGTATAGAGAATGAGACCCAGAGATAGCTTTGGTAAGCGTCCCCAAAGAGACGGCTTTCGATAAAATATGTCAGGAAGAACAGCGGCAGGAAATGCTCGTTGTGGGTGTAGAGCGTCCCTCGAACACCCATCTCCAGGTAACGTTGAAGGACGTGCCACTCATCCCAGTAAAAAAAAACGTTCTCGCGGAGATGCACACCTGCAATCAGGACGAAGAGCAGGAGCCCGTAGGCCGCAAGGGGCATTTCGGCTCCATAGCGAGCGAGAAGTACCGTCAGGGTGAGGCCCAGGATGATCGTTACCCCAAGCCGGAGACGCTCCGTTTGACTTCTCTCCGCCTCAGTCTGCTGTGCAGGATCAGCTAGATAGTCGACTCGACTGAGCATGGCTACCCAGCGGTTGTCGGCACTCGGGGGAGAGGCAGAGACTAGCCGCAGAGTTACTGCTGTAAGTGGCGCCTGAGGGGAGAGAGTAAGTTGAGTCGGTCGCCATCCGTCGCCGCGATCAGGAAGAGGCGCGACGCCCCAAACCGTTCCCGTCT